>JAGCYR010000207.1 GCA_017960705.1 Clostridia bacterium
CGTCGAGCTTGCGGTACCGACGGGGTCTCCTTTACCCGAACGCAGGGTCAAACTTCCCCGCTTTCTCACGGCTCCCTTAAACGAAGGCGAGATCGTCGGATACGTCGACTACGTTCTGAACGGAAAGATTGTCGGCTCCTCTCCCTTGGTCGTATCTTGCGCCGTCGGGGAGATCAAATACAAAAAGGGACTTTTCCATGACAGATAACGAAAAGATCAGAATACAGAAATACTTTTCCGACTGCGGGCTGATGTCTCGCCGCGCGGCGGAGACGGCGATCGTGGCAGGCGAGGTGACGGTCAACGGACGACCCGCGACACTCGGAGACAAGATCGACCCTGAACGCGACGTCGTGACGTATCAGGGGAAACCCGTCCGCGCAAGACGGAAAGAATATACTTACGTGATGCTGAACAAACCCCGCGGGTATCTGACCAGTATGACTGACAAACGCGGGCGGAAATGCGTGACCGAGCTGCTCTCGGCAGTCCACGCCCGGGTCTATCCAGTCGGACGGCTCGACCTCGTTTCGGAGGGGATGCTTCTCTTCACCGACGACGGAGACCTCGCGAACAAACTGACTCACCCGCGCCACAGCGTCCCGAAAAGCTACCGGGTCAAGGTGGCGGGAGAGGTGACCGAGGAACAGATGCGCATCCTCCGCTCCACGATCGAACTGGACGGAAAACCCATCCTCCCTGTCGACGTCACGGTACACAGGATCGACGAGACCGGGACCGTTCTGAAAATGGACCTCTACGAGGGACGCAACCGCCAGATCCGGCGGATGTGCGAAGCGGCTGGGCTGACCGTCAAACGGCTGAACCGCGTTTCGATCGGAGACCTGAAACTGAACGGACTTGCGGTCGGGCGCTGGAGATACCTGACCGAGGAAGAGATCGAATACTTAAAAAAGATCGCGTCGAAAACCCCGAAAACCAAATCCCTCCGGCAAATCTGAAAGACAATATTATTAATGGAAAGGCATACTCAATGAAACCCTTCGTCTACGAACTCCACCTACATACCCGCGAGGCAAGCAAATGCGGCAAATCCAGCGGCGCCGAACACGTGAAACGTTACGCGGATCTCGGCTACACGGGCGTTATCGTCACCGACCATTTCTTCAACGGCAACTGCGCCGTCCCACCCGAACTCCCATGGGAGGAAAAGATCCGGCTCTTTGCCAAGGGATACGAGAGCGCCAAGGAGGAGGGAGACAAGATCGGGTTTCAGGTCTGGTTCGGTTACGAGTTCCAGTACGGATGGAACCACTACCTGACCTACAACATCTCGCCGGAAACGCTGATCGCGCATCCCGAAATTATGGATATGTCGGTGAAGCAGTACGTCAGATGGGTCAAGAGCGAGGGAGGCTACGTGACCCACGCCCATCCCTTCCGTCTGCCCGGAGCGCCGGTGCTTGAACTTCCTCAGGAGGTCGACGCCGTCGAGATCGTGAACGCCAACCGCCCCGACGAGGAAAACGACCTTGCGGCAGGCTACGCAAAACTGTTCGGACTTCCCACCGTGTACGGCAGCGACTGTCACAGCATCAAGCAGATCCAGCGCGGCGCGATCTCGTCCGACGTGAAGTTCGAGACCATCGATGAGATGTTCGCCGCGATCAAAGCGGGTGAAACCGAGAACGTTATCATTACGGATCCGGAACTTCTCGAACAACAATAAAAAAATCACGCGGCGAAGTGACCTTCGCCGCGTAGTTTATTTGAGTTCGACGACGGTCACGCCGCTGTCACCCTCGCCGTAGTTGCCGAGTCGGTAACTCTTGACGCGCCTGTCGTTTTTGAGACGTTCCCAGATCGCCTTTTTGAGAGCGCCGGTTCCTTTCCCGTGGACGATCCGCACGCTCGAAATACCGGAGAGCACCGCCTGATCGAGGTATTTGTCGGTCTCGTCCCATCCGTCGTCGCCGTAGCGACCCCGGATATCGAGTTCGACCCGGAAATCCGACGTTCCCTTTTTCTGCGTGCCGCCCGCGGAACCTGTAACGGGGGGCTTTTTCTTTTTGACCGCATCTTTGATCTTTCCGTCGAGCAGCCGGAGGTCCTTCCCCGCCATCTTCGCCTTCAGGATACCGGCGCGTACGCCGAAAAGTCCGTCGGGACCGGGTAACGCCGTGATCTCGCCCTCCTGGTGATACGGGACGAGATAGACCGCGTCGCCGACCTTGTAGGGACGCGGCGGAACGTATTCCTCGTCAAGCGAATAGTCGCCCGAGAAGGAGGAATATACGTCGTCGCTCTTTTTCAGTGCGTCGCGGACCGCGGCGCGGGCTTCTGCAAGTTCGCGTGCAAACTGTCCGCTCTCCTGCTTTTTGCGGATATCTTCAAGCTGTTTGAAGACGAATTCGCTGTTGGCTCTCGCCGAATCGATCATCTGACGGGCGCGTTCGCGTTCCCGCTCGATCTCCTTTTCGGACTCGGCGTACTTTTGTTTCAACCTCTGTTCGGCGTCGCGTTTGAACTGCTCGTACTCCGCGCGCAGGCGTTCGGATTCCTCGCGGTTGCGTTCCATCGCGATCCGGTCGGATTCCAGCCGTTCGATCACGTTTTCGAAGCGCCGGTTCTCGTTTGAGACCCGCGTCTTCGCTTCGGAGACGACCTTCTCGGGCAGCCCGAGCCGTTCTGAGATGGCGAAGGCGTTGGATTTTCCGGGCGTACCAACGACCAGCTTATAGGTCGGACGGAGCGTGTCCACGTCGAACTCGCAGGAGGCGTTTCTGACCCCCTCCGTGTCGAGCGCATACGCCTTCAGTTCGGCGTAGTGCGTGGTCGCGGCGATCCTCGATCCGGAACGTCTCACCTCTTCAAGGATCGATACCGCGAGAGCGGCGCCCTCGATCGGGTCGGTCCCGGCGCCGAGTTCGTCGAAAAGTACGAGCGTGCCTTCCCCGATTTTACCGAGTATATCTACTATATTGACCATATGAGACGAGAAGGTCGAAAGAGATTGCTCGATGCTCTGCTCGTCGCCGATATCCGCCAGAACGTCGGAGAAGACGCCGATCCGGGAGCCCTCCTCAGCCGGGATCTGGAGCCCCGCCTGCGCCATCATGACGAAAAGACCCAGCGTTTTCAGCGTGACTGTCTTGCCGCCGGTGTTCGGACCCGTGATGATAAGCGTGTCGTAATCCTCTCCGAGCGAAACGTCGATCGGAACCACCTTTTTCGGGTCGATCAGGGGATGCCGGGCGCGTTTCAGGTCGATCAGGGGTAAATCGCACACCGTCGGACGGCTCGCCTTCATCTTGTCGGCAAGAGAGCCCTCCGCGTAGTAGAACGCGAGTTCGGTAATGGTGTGGTAATCGAGCCGGAGGATCCCCGACTGATCGGAGACGGCGGCGGAAAGTTCGGACAGGATGCGCTCGATCTCGCGCTCTTCCTTCGACTGCAGGGTACGCAGCTCGTTGTTCGCCTCGATCACCGCCATCGGTTCGATAAAGAGCGTGGCGCCCGAGGAAGACGTGTCGTGGACCAGCCCCTTGACGTCGTTTTTGTACTCCGCCTTGACCGGGACGACGTAGCGCCCGTTCCGCATGGTCACGACGTTATCCTGCAGATACCCGGCGCGGGTGCTGCCGGTATAGCTTTGAAGAATATCCTTGATCTTGTTGTTGGTCTGGCGAATCTTACGGCGGATATCCGCGAGCGCGGGACTCGCCTCGTCCGCGATCATATCCTCCGCCTTGATCGCGCGGTCGATCGCGGTCTCCAGCGGGCGCGCAGTCTGCAGTCGCGCGAAATGTTCGTCGAGCGCGGTGCCGAAAGGTCGGTCGGAGTTGTGATAATCGAGGACCCCGCGCGCCGAATGAAGCAGCGCCGAGATATGGAGAAGTTCGATCGTCGAGAGCATCGCGCCCTTGTCCGCGCGGTCGCAGGAAGAGAGCACGTCCTCCGGCGCGGTAAAGGGAGGATAGCCCTTGTTCGCGATCAGACGGCGGGCGGCGTCGCAGCGGTCCTGTCTCCGTTTGACCGTATCGGGATCGTCCGAGGGCATAAGGGAGTACGCCATCGCGCGCGCCCCGTCGGTCGCACAGCATTCCGAGAGGGACGCGATGATCTTGTCGTATTCAAGTGTCGATAGCGTTTTCTGACTGAACGGCATCCTGTACGGTACTCCTTTTCGACTTAACCCGAAACTTCTTTATAAAACTTGAGGGTGTCGAATCCCCTGCCGAGGTGATGCAGAAGATACTGCTCGCACGCGACGGGGAGCGATTCGGCGTCGGCGTCCGAAACGCGGAACGAAAAGATCCGCTCGATCGGGCACTCCATGACGTAACGCATCGCGGCGCGTACCCCCGGCGTGAGGATCAGGAC
>JAGCYR010000208.1 GCA_017960705.1 Clostridia bacterium
CCCTCCTCGACCGAGGTGAAGACCCCGAACTCGTTCTGCCCGACGACGGTCTCGCCGAAGCGGTCGGAGGTCTCGACGTTAAAGAGCCAGTCGCGGACGCCCCCCTGCTTGGTGAGGTTGTCCGACTCGTGCTCGATGATCATTTTGATCGGCGTTTCCAGCCGTCCGATCTGGGCGTTCACCAGCCCCGAGGATTTTGCGTATACGATCGACATTCGTTTGCTTCCTTTCTGTCAGTTATTTCAGGCGAGCGGGAAGGTCACGAGGACCTTGTCGCCCGTGAGAGCCGCCCCCGCGGGGTCGAACAGGATCGCGCCGCGCACCGAGCTTGCGACCGCGGTCGCGGAGACGCCCGAGGCGGTGATCTTGTATTCCCCGCCGACCTTCATCGAGCCGATCGCGGCGGTGAGCGGCGCTTCGAACACCATACCGGGGAGCAGATCGGTCACGAGAATCGAGGTCGCCCCCGACGCTGCGGCGCGCTCGACGATATGGGTGGCGAGGGCGGTGGTGGAGGCGGTCAGGGGGGTCACGACCCCCGCCGCGATGTTGACCGGGGTACCGGCGCTGATCGCCGCCGAGAGAGCGGTGACCGCGACCGTGCGGGACTCGGCTTCGTTCCCCCGTCCCGAGAGGATCTTTACGAGGTTATACATGCTGTGTTCGTCCTTTCTTTTTCGGTTATCTGGTTTCGTTCACGCGGCGGTAGAGCGAGGCGATCTCGCGGTCGGGAAGCCCCGGAAAGAGCCGTCTCGCCGCCTCGATCTCCCCGACCGTCATCCCGACCCCGCCGGAGGCGGCGCGTCCGGGGACCGACGCGTGCAGGTGCGCCCTTCCTCCTCTGTCGGGGGAGGGTTTTTCGGGATTCGCGCCCCGAACGGCGTAATACGCCTCCTCGACCGAGAGCCCCATTTCGCGAAGCTCCGCGAATCGGATCGCCCCCGGCATCTCTCCGAGATGATGATACGCCGCGGTTTCGGGGTCGAGCAGCCGGAGCCGCGCGAGGTCCTCCTCCGCCTGCCGGCGGAAGGTTTCGTCCGGCGCGGGATCGGGCGCGGGGTCGTCGGGCTCGTCCGCCTCGTCGGGCGGAGCGGGCTCTTCAACGTCCGCCCGGATCTCCGGTTCCGTTCCGGGTCCCTCTTCGGGTTCCGTTTCGGGCGCCGTTTCGGGTTCCGTCTTGATTTCGGTTTCGTCCATGTTCTTTTTTCCTTTCTTTCGTCTTATCCTCTGCCGTCGCCCGCGGGACGGTTGACGTTCGACGCCGGCTTTTCGACGTCGGCGTGCGGCGCCTCGATCCGTCCGCCGCGGTTGGTGGCGTAGGGATTGGGCTTGGTTTCCGTTCTTCTGTCCTTCATGCGATCACCTCCCCTCGTCTTTCATTTCCGCTCCCAGTCGCCGCTGACCGAGGTCCTGCCGCCTGCGGGCGGTTGTTCGATCGTTTCCCGCAGTTTCCCCGCGTCCTCCTCCGGGATCCCGAAAGCGCGGGCGAGCAGTTCCGCTTCCGCGCCCGAAAGTCCGGCGGACAGCGAGACCGCGAGCACCCCCGCGATCCCCTGCCGGAGCCGGCGGGTCCCGTATTTCCCGAGCGACGGAGCGACCCGCGAGACCAGCCGCGCCCGATCGTCGGTAAGACCCGCGGAGAGCGCGTCGACGTAGGCGTCCGAGATATCCGTCACGCGGGTCGACGCGAGGGTGGACAGCGTTTTCTTCATCAGCTTGTCCTGGGCGGTTTCCCAATCCTTGAGATAGGTGAGATAGCCCTTCCCCGTATCAGTCGCGGCGTTTTTCTCCGCGATCCCGGCGGCGGCTTTTCGGTACTGCTCCTCGTTCTTTTCACGCAGATAGTCGGCGTAGCCCGAACGGTCGAGCCCACGGTCGGAGATCGCCTCCGCCGCGGCGCCGTAGTCGGGCGAGCTTTTCGCGCGTCTGGTGCTTGCGGTCCGGAGTTCGGTCCCGCCGTCCTGCGGGGCGCTCCGTTCCAGCCATTCGGCGTAGGTCAGACTGCGGTTTTTTCCCTCAAGGCGCTTCGAGAGCGCGTCAGAGGTCGCCTTTTTCCCCGAAGAGCCGAACAGGGTCGAGATCAGCGACGCGTTCGTTTTGATCCTCATTCTCACGATCCACCTCCTTCCCTTTTCCGAGTCCGCGGAAGTATTCCACCTGATCCCGCGCGAACGGGTAGTGCGCCCTCTCCTGCTGCTGCCAGTATCGGAGCAGAGTAGCGGGATCGCTCGGATCTCCGAGAGTCCCCGCCTTCAGATTGGCGAGGTTGCGTTCCCAGAGCGATTCGCGCCCGATCTGCGCCCCCTGCCCGAGATCGGCGGAGAAGAGGAAACGGTCGTCGACCGAATAGACCCCCGTTTCGGGGTCGAAGCGGTAGAAGTCGTAGCGGTTGAAGCTGACGTTCTGCTCCCTGCCCCACGCGTCGAGATAGCAGAGGTCGCGGATCTCGTCGGCGTAGGAAAGGTAATAGAGGAAGATCAGCCGATCCAGCTTCGCGTAGGCGGCGTTCTTCATCCGGCGCTTGGATTCCAGCCGTCCCGCCGTCTGGGAGACCTGGAGCTGCCTTGCGACCCCGGAGATATTGCCGACGTTGGTATCCATCCCCTGATAGGTGTCCGAGATGCCGACGATGCGCTTCGCCTGATCGTAGAGCCGCTCGGCTTCGAGAACGTCCCGCGAGATATCGGGGGTGGTGTCCACCTTCCCGTACTGCGCGGCGCTTTCGCCCGGGCGGAGGCGGATCACCTGCCCGAACACGCTGTTGTTGACCGAGATCTGCGCGTCCTCCGGGACGATCGGAGTGACCGACCCGCGCATCAGCTTCTGGAGGATGCGCGACTCGACCTTATTGATCGCCTGCTGCTGCGGACGGATAAAGGTGCAGTCCGACTGCCCGAGCAGCCGTCTGTCGGCGGCTGTGTTGCGCCGCACCACGATCGGGAATTCGTCGATCTCGTAGTACGGGAGTTCCGTCGGGACCCGACCGACCGAGCCGTCGTTCCGCAGGTACGCGGTGACTTGGGGGATCGCGCCGCCCCCCGACAGGGGAACGGGTTTGTTCGGGCGTTCCGCGTCGGCGTGCCGGTCACCGATCCGCCGCTTGAAGTAGCCGACGGCGTCCTCCAGCACCGCGTCGCCCGAAAAGACGAAGCGGCAGACAGAGCCGTCCTCGCCGCGGTAGTAGCAGACCACGACGGTCACGGTCTCCCCGATCCCGTCGGACTCCCCCTCCCTGCCCGCGTCGGCGGCGACCTCGGGTTTTACCCCGTAGCGGCGGCAGAGCTCCTCGCGCGTCGTATCGAAGCGGAAGAAGCAGTATTCCATATCCTCGATCCGGCAGAGCTCGGGCTGCGGGAAGAAATCGCGGGGCGAGATGCAGTCGATCCGCACCCCTCCGCGCCCCGTTCCGTTCTCGTCCCATTCGACCAGCCACACGCTCCCGCCGTAAACGTAGGTGTAGCGTTCGTCGAGATCGTTCATTTCCTCGAACGGGAGCTCGTCGCGCACCGAAACGCAGAGCCGCTCGATCGCGTGGGCGAGCCGTTCGCGCTCCTCGCTGTATTCCGCAGCCGTCACTTTGGGCTGCGGGATATCCGACGAGACCTGGCTTTCGACGATCTCGTAGGTGATGTTCCGAACGGCTGTGGCGCGTTCGGTCGAGCCGTCGATCCGATCGTCGCCGCGGTACTGCCGTTCGTTTCGTTCGAGTTCCTCACCGATCCCCGCGTGCCGCTCCTTCGCCTCCTCGTAGAGCGAGGAGAAAAAGGAGAGCCGGGAGACCCCTTCCTCGATTTTCAATCTGTTCTCTCCTTTGTCGTTTGATTCGTTATCCGGGTCTGCCGTACCGGCGGAGCAGGTATTCACGTCCCGCGCGGTCGGCGTTTTCGTAGTCCTCCCACCGATCGGGCGTCCAGTCGTTCGCCGCCGCGATCTCCTTTGCCGGAGCGGGGTTCGCGTAGTAGATCGCGAATCCCCGGAGGGCGTCGGGGGCGTGGGTGAGCTTATGCGGCTCGCTCCTGAGGTCCCCGGGACGCGCGTGATCGCATTCGATCTCGGACAGACACCGGATCAGTTCGGTGCAGCCCCGGAAGATCCGGAGCCGGGGAGGACGGTCCCCCTCCTGCTTCAGCAGTTCCTTGACCGCGAGCCAGCCGGTCTCCCGATCGTTTTCGGTCTTGGTCAGCCGGACCCCGTACTCGGCGAAGAGCAGGGCGCGGGAGCGCCCCGACTCCTGGCTCCGGGCGAAGAGATCCGGGGGCGCGAGAGTGGCGTACACTCCCTCTCCCTCCCTCTCCGCCGAGAGGATGGCGCGGGCGGCGTCCGAGATGATCAGATCGGAGCGGCAGACCTCCCGGTAGATCCAGACGTTGCCGTCGGGATCGAGTGCCGCCCAGAGACAGGCGAGCCGGTCAAGCCCGTAATCGAGCGTCCGGTATTTCCGCCAATGCGCCGGGATCGGGAAGCCGTCCACGACGTGAAGATCATAGCGGAACTCCCGGAAGAACCTTCCCTCGAGAAGGTTCCAATCCCCGTAGAGCAGCGCCCGCCTCTGCTCCTCCGGCAGAGCGAGAAGGCGCTCGCGGTACTCGGGATCGGCGCGTACGAGAAAGGGGTTGTCGTCGATCTTCGCGGGCAGGAAGATCCGGCTGCCGCCGTCCTCCCCGCGAAAGGGCGCGTCGGGGGGCGAGGGGTCGATGAAACGCTCCTTCACCCAAGCGTGACCGATCCCGCCCGGATTGGTGCTTGCCTTGATCTGCTTCGGGTAGCCGTTGACCCCCCGCAGACGGGAGAGCATATAGACGTACTGGAACTCGGTGAAGTGGGTCAGCTCGTCGAAGCGGATGACGTCGTACTCCGCCGATTGGTACTGGAAGACGTCGGATTCGGTCGCCGAGTAGCCGAAGTCGATCAGCGACCCGTTCTTGAATCTCCCGGTATGGGTGCTCCCGTTGTAGGTGTAGACCGACCGGGGAAAAACCGTCCCGGCGACGCGGATCAGCGACTTTTCGAGTTCGGGGTAGGTACGCCGGAGGATCAGCTGTTTCGACTTCGGATAGCGCAGAGCGTAGAGCAGCGCGTCGATCAGCTGACCGAAGGATTTGCCCCCGCCCGCCGCCCCGCCGAACAGTACCTCGCGTTCGGGAGCGTCGATGAACGCCCGCTGTCTCGGGGTGACGCGCAGGGCAAGACGTTCAGCCGGCATCCCCCGGACTTCCCCCGTCCAGCACCTCGATCACGACCGACAGCTCGTCGGGTCGGTCCTCCCCGTCTTCGCTCCCCGTGCCGTAGAACGGAAGGAGGAACTTGACGAGCGAGGCGTCGTAGCGTTTTAAGAGCCCCTGCCGGATCAGGTGGTCGGAGAGGATCGCGCGGCACTCGGCAAGAGCGCGGGCGAAGATCGGATCGCGGGTCTTCCATTCCCCGACCGTCGCGACGTCCACCCCGAGCAGTTCCGCGGCGCCCGAAAAGGTGGGCAGTTCTCCCCCGGCGGCGCACGCACGGAAATAACGGATCATTTTCTCCCCCGCTTCGGGGGGAGGCACGCCGTCCTCCCGGTTCTCTTTCGCTTGGTCCTCGTCGGTCATCCCGTTCCGCCTCCTTCCCTGTTTTCGGATCGCCCCGCCGACTACCCGGTCTCAAAGAAACCAAAGCGGTCTGTACCTGCCGTGTCCTGCGGCGGCGATCAATGCGTCAGGCGTCACGCTTTTCACCTGTTGCGTGACTATTATAACACGGATCGAAAAGACAAAGGGCTCCCGTTTTTCCAAACATTTGGTCAAAAAGTCTATCATTTCTGTTGATCTTGCGCATCTTCCTTTGTCGAACATTGTCACTTGATAGGTGACAAACGAAGAATAAAAAAAGACCCGTTTCCGGATCTGTTTTCGGATCGGGGCGCGGGGTCAGGGAGAGGGAGTTGCCCCGTTCCCCGCCGTCTCCCCGTTCGCGGGGGTAGCCCCGTCCTCGGGGGCGCGCAAGGGGCGTTTTATGGTCGGCGCAGGGATGCCCGCCATCTCCCGCAGGGCGGACAGCGCTTCGCGGATGCCGCCGATCCCGTCGATCAGCCCGCACTTGACCGCCGCCTCGCCGTCGAGGACCGAGCCGATGTCGTTTGCCATCACGTCGGTCCGCATCATCACCCGCTCGAATTCCGCCCGCTCGATATGCGAGTGGTCGACGACGAAGCGGACGATCCGATCCTGCATCTCGCGCAGGTACTCGAAGCTCTGCGGCGCCGAAATGACCGTCCCGGTGGTGCGGACGGGGTGAACGGTCATGGTCGCGGAGGGAACGATGAACGACCGCTTTGCCGAGACCGCGAGCGGAACGCCGATCGAGTGCCCGCCGCCGAGCACCACCGAGACGGTGGGTTTGTCGAGCGACGCGATCACCTCCGAGATAGCGAGCCCCGCCTCGACGTCTCCCCCCATCGTGTTCAGCAGGATCAGGATGCCGTCGATCTTCTCGTCCTCTTCAAGCGCGAAAAGAAGCGGGATCAGGTGCTCGTACTTGGTGGTTTTCTGGTTGCTTTCCTGCA
>JAGCYR010000019.1 GCA_017960705.1 Clostridia bacterium
GTGATCGCGTCGGAGGCGCTGCCGCCGGTCGCGAGCATCGGGTCGACCAGGATGACGAGACGGTTCTCGATGTCGGGCGGCATCTTGCAGTAGTATTCGACCGGTTCGTGGGTCTCGGGATCGCGGTACAGACCGATGTGACCGATACGGGCGACGGGGACAAGCCGGAGAAGCCCGTCCACCATGCCCAGCCCTGCGCGCAGGATCGGAACGATCGCCAGTTTCTTGCCCGAGATGCGCTTCGCCTTGGTTTTGCAGATCGGGGTCTCGATCTCCACGTCCTCGAGCGGGAGGTCGCGGGTGATCTCAAAGCCCATCAGCATCGAGATCTCGTCGAGCAGATCGCGGAAGTCCTTGGAGCTGGTCTCGATCTGGCGCATGATGGTCAGTTTGTGGGTGATGAGGGGGTGATCGACAAGATGAAACGTACTCATTTTGTTCTCTTTCCCGGGAGCGCGCGGCTCCCTGTTTTTTTCTCCCTTATTATACTCTTTTTCGATCCCGATTGCAAGCGGTTTTTCGAAAAAAGCGGTTTCAATTGACAGAACGGCAAAAAAGGAGTATAATGGTTATCGTCCGCGGTCCGCCGCGAGAAAGGAGAATCACTTATGCAAAACGCGCCGGTGCTGTCCGTTTCGGGACTCACCAAATACTACCGCAGTTTCTGTTCGCTCGACGACTTTTCGCTCGATCTCCCCGCGGGGAAGATCGTGGCGCTGCTCGGCCCGAACGGAAGCGGCAAAACCACGCTTATCAAGATCATCGCGGGGCTGCTCACCCCGAACGCGGGGAGCGTCTCGATCCTCGGCCGCGCTCCCGGGGAGGAATCGCGGGGGCTGGTCGCCTACCTGCCCGACAGGATCAGCGTCCCCGGCTGGATGACCCCGGATCAGGCGGTGTCGTATTTTGCCGATTTCTTCCCGGATTTCGACCGTCCGAAAGCCGAAAAAATGCTGTCCGACCTCGGGATCCCGATGGATAAGCCGATCGGCAAGCTCTCGAAGGGGATGCGCGAAAAGGTGCAGCTCTCGCTCGTGATGTCGCGGGCGGCGAAGCTCTACCTGCTCGACGAGCCCATCTCGGGGGTCGACCCCGCCGCGCGGGAATACATCCTGCGCACCATCCTCTCCTGCCATTCCCCCGATTCGACCATCTTGATCTCGACCCACCTGATCGCCGACGTGGAAGAGGTGATCGACGAGTTCGTTTTCATCCGCGAGGGTAAACTGCTCTGCTACGACAGCGCCGACGAGGCGAGAAAGAGAGAGGGAAAGACCGTCGACGAGATGTTCCGGGAGGCGTTCAGATGTTAAAGAAACTTTTGAAATACGATTTTCTGTCGATCAAGCGGTACCTGATCCCGCTTCTGATCCTGACCCCGTCGGTCGCGTTCGTGTTCGGGATGATCGGTTACGCCGGCAACAGGATCGAGACCCCGCTCATCCAGATGGGTATGATGACGATGTACGGGCTGGGCATACTCGCTCTGGTGCTGTCGGTCGCGTTGCTCCCCGTTCTGCTGATCATCCGTTACTTTACGGGGATGTTCGGCGACGCCGGCTATATCACGCTCCTGCTCCCCGTTCCGCGGAAGATGCTGCTTCTGTCGAAGGTCCTGAACGCGGTGATCCTGATGGGGGGATACGTGGTCGTCGCGTACTTCTCGATCGGGTTTGCGTTCTTCGTACCGTCGACCTACGGAAGCGGATACGGGATCTTCTTCGCTTTCAAACTCTCGTTTGAGTTCGTCAAGGGATTGCTCAACTACGTCGGCGGCTCCTCCGCGGGCGTCGTCGTCGCGATCGTCTTCTATCTGCTCTTCCTTCTGACCTTTATGTTCAGTTTGTTCTTTACCGGCGTCACGATGGGAGCGGCGATCTTTCAGGGAAAGGCGAAGATCGCGGGCTCGATCGGCTTCTGCGTCGTCGCCTATTTCGCCTGGTCGGTGATCAAGACCGCCATCGAGGCGATCCCGACCGCGATCCTCGTGACGAGCGGCGCGGAGTCGATCACGGACCCCAAAGTGCTGCTGATCTTCTTTATCGCGGAGACCCTGCTCTACGCCGGCTTCTCGGTCGGGCTGTTCTTCCTCAATTCCCATCTGATCGACCGTAAACTCAATCTCACTTGACCGAAAAAAGCAAGGGGTCGGACGAAACCGTCCGACCTCTTTTTGTTTTGGTCTTATTCTTTTCCGAGCATCGTCAGGAGGGCTTCCTCGTCGATGACGGGAACGCCGAGCGCCTCGGCTTTGGTCAGCTTGGAGCCGGCTTCGGATCCCGCGACGACGTAGGAGGTCTTTTTCGACACCGAGCCCGAGACGCGTCCGCCCGCCGCTTCGATCAGGGCGCTCGCCTCGTCGCGGGTCATATTCGGGAGCGTGCCGGTCAGAACGAAGGTCAGCCCCGTAAGCGAATCTCCCGTCTGCTTTTTTTCCGCCGTCATCGAGACGCCCGCCTCGGCGAGCCGCCCGATCAGTTCGCGATTCTCTTCCGAGGAGAAGAACTCGACGATGCTGGCGGCGGTCACGTCCCCGACGTCGGGCACGGCGCAGAGGTCCTCGTAGGTCGCCTCCGAGAGAGCGGTAAGAGACCCGAACTTCCGCGCCAGCGCGGTCGCGGCGACCTCCCCGACCTGACGGATCCCGAACGCGCAGAGCAGGCGTTCCAGCCCCCGCGTCTTGGACTCCTCGATCGCCGCGAGCAGGTTGTCCGCCGACTTCTCACCCAGCCGGTCGAGTGCGGCGACGTCCTCGCGTTTCAGCGTGTAGAGGTCGGCGACGTCGCGGATGAGATGCGCTTCCAAAAGGGCGCCGATCACTGCGGGACCCAGCCCGTCGACGTTCATCGCGGCTTTCGACGCGAAGTGGATGATTCCCCTTGCCCGTTGGGCGGGGCATCCGGCGTAGACGCAGCGTACGGCGGACCCTTCGCCCGCGTCGTCCCGCACCACGGGATGCCCGCAGGAGGGGCAGACCTCGGGCATCTTGAATACCCGTTCGCTCCCGTCGCGTTTTTCTTTTACCGCCGAGACGATCTCGGGGATGATGTCGCCCGCCTTCTGCACCACGACGAGGTCGCCGATGCGGATATCCCGTTCCGCGATAAAGCCGTCGTTGTGCAGCGTGGCGCGGGAAACCGTACTGCCCGCCAGCCGCACGGGTGTAAGCTCCGCCGTCGGGGTGAGGACCCCGGTGCGCCCGACCTGCAGGGTGATATCGAGCAATCTGGTGGTCTGCTGTTCGGGCGGGTACTTGTACGCCACCGCCCACTTGGGTCTGCCCGTTCCTTCGCCCACCGTCACCCGGTCGGCAAGCCCGTCGATCTTGATCACCGCGCCATCGATATCGAAGGGCAGAGAAGAGCGGAGTTCACCCAGCCGCCGGACGTGCGCCAGCACCTCTTCGGGATCGCTCGTCACGATGCGGTGGGGCAGGA
>JAGCYR010000209.1 GCA_017960705.1 Clostridia bacterium
ATCAAAAAGCCGATCTTCTTCCCTTTGATGACCTTTTCTTCCATGATTTGATTCCCTTTCTTGTGCATGTTTCATTTTGATATCGTTTTGATATCACCGAACGTAGTATAGCACGAGAAAACGGATTTGTCAAGGGGTCGGAAGAAAAATCGGGCGGAGGGTCGTGCGCGTACGCGGGGAGGGTTGCGCAGGGCGGGAACATCGGGGAAGGAACGGATATGGCGATATGTTTTCGCGAACGCGAAAACGCGATATGCCGCGCGGAGCGCGGCGCGATATGTTGCCCACGGCGCAACGCGATATGCCGACGCCTTCGGCGCCCGCGTAAAATCGCCCTCGCCTGCGCGCGTACGATAGTAAGGAAAGCGCACCTCCCCGCCCGATCCCGCATATCCTGTAAACGGGAAGAAGGTGCCGAAATGAAATGCTGCAAACAAAGCGTCTCGCCGATAACGGTCGCGTCTCTCGCGTTCGCGCTGGGGATCCTCCTGACGCGGTTCCTCCCGCCCGCAGTTCTGACCGTCCTGCTCGCGATCGGGATCCTCGCCGCCGGGATCGCCGCCCTCCTCCGCAAATGACCGACCGTAAGAAAGGAGCGTTTCCGCCCCCGCGGAAGAACCGTATGAAGATCGTACTCGTCCGCCCGCCCCGCTTTCTCCGTCCCCTGCTTCGGAAACTTTGCGGAGTGAAAAAACAAAAATAAAAATCCCCCGGCGCAAACCGGGGGAATAGAATAAAAAATCAATCGAGGATCAGCCACTTACGAAGCAGCGCTTCGTACCGGGCTCTGTTTTCAAGCGCCTTGTCGTGCTGGAACAGGGAGAGCGCCGAGATCCCGTTGCGGATCGCGATCACCGTATCCTTCGGAAAAGCGGCGAAGGCGGGGTCGTACGCGAATCTCGTATAGCTTAGCTTGATCCCGTACTCGCCCGAAAACGCCTGTTCAGAGGTCCCTTCGGGGGCGAACTGTTTGATCTCGAGGAACGCGCCGGAGCTCGATTGGGTCTCTTCAAGCACCTCGGGGTCCATAAAGAACAGGATCGCGTTGCCTGTCTTGATCTCGTCCGCGAGCAGCTCGCGGTTCGACATGATCTGCGCGCCGCTGACCGCCAGCCCGTCGTCCGCGTGTTCCTCGGAGAAAGCCGCGATCTGGTCGTTGGTCATCACGAACAAAAACGAGACCGCGACCTTCGCGTCCTGCCCGTCCTCGCCCGCGGCGGTCCCGAGGGAGGTGATGATCGCGCTCTGTTGCGCCCCCGTGAACTCGCCCGGTCCCACGTAGTAGAAATAGTAGTCGGGCTCGCGGCGGCGGCAGGTCGAGAGCGTCAGGAAAAGCACCGCGAAAATACCGATCGCGGCGAGAATGATCCGCCATTTGTAATGGTACCAGAGATTGTCGAACCAATGCCAGACCTTGCCGTGTCTGACGTGCAGTTCGCCGCCCTCCAGCTTGTCCCGTCCGGGCTCCTTTTGAGGCTCCATCTTGCTCTCCTTTGTTTCTTCCCTGCCAGTATAGCACAGATCCCGGTGAAAATCAAGTGCGACGAAAAACCGGCGGCGGACAAGTCCCTCTTTTGACGGGTTCACGGTCGCGCCTACGGGGGCACAAAAGGGCGCTTACGGGTCGCCACGACACCCGTTTTGAGAGGGTCAAAAGAACGCCGTTTCCGCGCTAAAAACCCATTGTGGAAAATCACGGTATATGCTGTGATTTTTTCAATAAAATCGGGCGTTTTCACTTGACAGACCGCGTTCCGTATGGTATACTTTTTCCGACAAAACCGAGAGGGGGAAAGTCCCATGAAACTGATCCATACCGCCGACCTGCACCTCGGGTCGAAGATCGAAAGCAAGTTTCCGGAGAGCAAGTCGAAACAGCGCCGCGCGGAGCTGCGCGATTCGTTTGCCCGTATGATCGAGCGGGCGCGGGAACTCGGCGCCGAGGCGATTTTGATCGCGGGCGACGTCTTCGACACCGACCCGGCGACCCCGGAAGACTACGCTTTCTTTTTCGGCGCGATCAAGGCGAACGCCGATCTGACTTTCCTCCTGCTGCACGGCAACCACGACGCGGGCGTTCCCTTCCCCGCCGACCTCCCCAACCTCTTCACCTTCGGGGGTGAATGGAGGGCGTGGGAGGGGGACGGGGTCGCGGTGTCGGGGATCGAGATGACGGAGGACAACTGCGCCGCCCTCTACGACGCGTTCTCTCCCGTGCCGGGCAAAACCAATATCGTGACGCTCCACGGGGGTCTCGGCTCCTCGCCCGCCGTCGGAACGGTGGTGTTATCGAAGCTTGCCGACCGCGGGATCGACTACCTCGCGCTCGGAGATTACCACGGGCTGAAAACCGACAAGCTCGACGCGAAGGGCGTCTGGGCGTACCCCGGCTGTCCCGAGGGACGTGGCTTCGACGAGACGGGAGAGAAGGGGTTATTGCTTCTGACGGTCGAAAACGGCGCCGTCAAGACCGCATTCATCCCCCACGCCTGCCGCACGCTCCGGGTGTACGACTGCGACGTATCCGCCGCCGCGGACGAGTATCAAGCGATCGAAACGGCGCGGAAACTGATCGCGGACGCCGATCCGAAGGACCCGATCCGTCTGTACCTTACCGGCGCCGTTTCGTTCGATCGGACCAACCTCGCCCACAACGCCGAGACCCGTTTGAACGACCCGCGCAAGCACTATTTCGTATCGGTGAAGGACAAAACGACCCCCGCCCTCGATCTCGACGCGATCCGCAAAGAGGTCTCCCTGCGCGGCGAGTTCCTCAACCTGCTCGACCAAAAAGAGGGGCTCTCGGACGAGGACAGGTCCGCGATCCTCGAACTCGGTCTGCGGGCGCTGACCGGACAAGACGTGATTTAACCGAAAGGAGCCGAACATGAAACTGATCTCCTGTCATATCAACCGCTTTGGGGCGATCGAAAACAAGGACTACAAATTCGACCCCGCGCTGAACGGCGTCCTCGGGGAAAACGGCGCCGGAAAGACCACGCTCGCCGTGTTCCTTTTCGCGATGCTCTACGGACTGCCCGGCGACCGCGTCAACGCGAAGGACCTGACCGCGAGAAAGCACTACTGTCCCTTCGGGGGCGGAAGCTTCGGCGGTTCGCTGATCTTCGCAAGCGACGCGGGCGACAAGTACCGGATCGAACGCGTCTTCGACGAGAAGAGCGCGCCCGGCGACCAACTGACGGTCTACAAAAACGACCGCGAGATCGCGTGCGATAACCCCGGCGAAGAGCTCTTCGGCGTGGACGAAGACGCGTTCACCCGGACGGTGTTCCTCTCCGCCGACACGCTCGATCCCGAGCCCGGCAAAACCATCGTCGACCGTCTCTGCGAGGCGGTATCGGCTTCCCCCGGTGGCGTTCCCGCGAAGAAAGCCGTCGAAACGCTGAACAACGCGGCGAAAAAGATCGTGCCGGAGCGCGGCGCCAAAAGCAACGGCGAACTCTTCTTTGCAAAGAAAGAGGCGGCGGAGATCGAAGACAAGCTCCGCGCGGCGCGGGATCAGGCGAAACTGCTCCCGGGCTACAAAGCCGATCGTGAAAAAGCCGAGGCGGAATGGAAGATCCTCGCCGCCCGCAAGCTCTGGGATTCCTACGACGATCTGCTCTCGCAAGCCGACGCCGCAGAAAAGCGGCTCGCGGAATCGGACGCCCGCTTTAAAGACGGCGTGCCGGACGAGTCCTCGCTTGCCGACGCCGAGCAGAAGATCTCCCTTCGCGAAAGGATCCTGCACGACGCGGAGACGCCGTTCACCCCGTCCGCGCGGCAATCGGAACTCGCCGAAAAGCTCGCGGCGAAGCGCCCGGACGAGGCGGCTCTCTCGGAAATGGAAAGCAAAGCGCGATCGATCCGCGAAGCGCAAGCGGTAACGATCCCGGTCGCAGATCCGCAAAACCCCTCCCCCGAAAAGCCGAAAAGCGCGGGGTGGCTGTTCCCCGTCGCCGCGATCGGGGGGCTCCTGTTCCTCGCGGGTCTGATCTTTCTGATCCTCTCGATGACCGTTCCCGGCGCGATCCTGCTCGGAGTCGGGGTATTCGATCTCGGCGCCGCGGCGTTCATTATGATTCAGGGGAAGGTCACGGCGCTGGAGAAAACGATCGCGATCACGGACCCCGGCGGCGCGGAACGGGCGCGGAGGATGCAGCTCGACGCGGATCTTTCGGCTCTGCTCGCGCCCTACGGCTATTCGTCGGGGGACGGCGCGCTTGCGGCGCTATCCGACCTGAAGCGGGATCTTGACGACCTCGCGGCGCTCGAAAAAGAGAAAACCGAAGCCGCCGAACGGTGCGCCGCCGCCAAAAAGGACCTCGCCGTGATCGAAGCGGAATTGACCTCGTTCTTCGCGGGATACGGTCTCTCGGTTGACGCGGGATTCCGCTCCGCCCTGAACGCCTTGCGCGACGCGGTCCGCGAGCGGCAAACGCTGCAGCGGGACGCCGAGCGGACGAAAAAGAGCGCGGAGGAGTTCGCGACAAGGCAGGGGCTGACCGAGCGCCCGGCGGGCGACGCGGGAGATCCCGAACTTGCCGATCGGCTCCGTGCGGAAGCCGAGCGCTTGCTGGTGCAGATCAACGCCTCGGAGAGAGCGGCGAACCAGGTGCCCGAGTTGGAGGACGCGCTGGCGCGCGCCGAGGAGCGGGTGGACGAGTTGAAGGCGCGTTACGCACGGCTGGTCGCCGCGCGGGAGCTCCTGACCCAAGCGCAGGAGAATCTGGTCCGCCGGTACGTGGATCCGGTGAAGACCGCGTTTACCAATTACGCACACGC
>JAGCYR010000210.1 GCA_017960705.1 Clostridia bacterium
GCCCGTGGACTGATCCGCGGATAATCGACTGTTACGCCCGTTTGTCACCCCGACAAACGGGCGTTTTTTCGCCCTTTTCGCCCCCGAAAAAATATTTTTCAAATCACGGTTGACAAAGAGGGGGGGTTGTGCTATAATCTTTGCATAAATGCGAAGACGGAACCGTTCCATCGAAGAAAGCGTGCAAAGAGAGCCGGCGGCTGGTGTAAGCCGGCGACGCAGGAGACGGAACTCTCACTCCCGAGCAGAGGCGCTGAACCGTAACGGGTTAGGCGTCTACGGCTTGCCCCGTTATCAAGGCAAAGGATATGGAAGTATCCGACGAGCGCCCGCCATACGACGGGAATCAGGGTGGTACCGCGATCATTTGATCGTCCCTGAAGCCGAACACCGGCTTCGGGGGCTTTTTGTTTTCCGAAGCAAAGAAGAAAAGGAAGGACAGGAAATGAAACAGATCACAATTTCCGACCGCACGCTCTCCTCCGAACGCAAATTCACCTTTAAAGAGAAACTGGAGATCGCGCGACTGCTCGAGAAGATCCGCGTGGACGTGATCGAACTGCCGCCCGTGAAGGACGCGCGCGCCGATCCGCTGTGCGTGAGAACCCTCTCCGCTTTCGTCAAGGACGCAGTGGTCTCGGTCGAAGCGGGGCTCGACGCCGAAAGCGTGAAGCTCGCCGCCGAGGCGCTCTCCGCGACCAAGCGCGGCAGGATCCGCATCGCGCTTCCCCTCTCGCCCGTCGGGATGGAATATACGGCGCATAAGAAGCCGCAGAAGATGATCGAATGGATCAGCACGGTCGTACGTCAGGCGAAAGCCGTCGTTCCCGAAGTGGAATTCGAAGCGATCGACGCGACCCGCGCGGAAGAGGCGTTCCTTGCCGACGCGATCAAAGCCGCGGTCGAAGCGGGAGCTTGCTGCGTTACGCTCGCCGACACCGCCGCCGTGATGATGCCCGACGATTTCGCCGCGTTCGTATCCCGGATCGCGGAGAACGCCGGAGTGCCGGTCTACGTTTCCGCGTCGGATCTGAACGGGCTGGCGGTCGCCTGCTCGCTGCTCGCTGCGCGCGGAAAAGCTTCCGGTGTCAAGACCTCGGTCTGCGGGGACGTCACGAGTCTTGCGACCTTCTCCGACCTGATCCGCAACCGCGGGGGCGACATCAAACTCTCGACCCGGCTCGCCGTCACCGAACTGCACCGCACCGTCCGCCAGATCGAATGGATCGGCGAGGGGCGCAAGGACGCATCCCCCTCGAGCGCCGCGACGGGCGGAGACGAGGGCGCGATCAAACTCGATCCCGACGCCGACGCGGAGGCGATCGCCGCAGCCGTCGCACGGCTGGGGTACGACCTCTCGGACGAGGATCTCGCTTTGGTCTCGGACGAAGTGCGCCGCGTCGCGGGCAAGAAGACGGTCGGAGAGCGCGAGCTCGAGGCGATCGTCGCGAGTTCCGCGATGCAGGTCCCCGCGACCTATCAGCTTGAAAACTACGTCATCAACTCGGGCAATATCATCTCTGCGTCCGCGCAGCTCACCCTCTCCGCGAACGGCAAGACCCTGCACGGCGTCTCCATCGGCGACGGTCCGATCGACGCGGCGTTCCGCGCGCTGGAGAGCGTGATCGGGCACCGCTACGAACTCGACGATTTCAAGATCCAGGCGATCACCGAGGGGCAGGAAGCCGTCGGATCCGCCCTCATCCGACTTCGTTCGGGCGGAAAACTCTACTCGGGCAACGGCGTTTCGACCGATATTCTCGGTGCCGCGATCCGGGCGTACCTGAACGCAGTCAATAAGATCGTTTACGAGGAAAACTGAAGATGAAACTCTCTTTTTCGACCAAGGGCTGGCACGGCAGATCGTTCGACGACCTCTGCGATATGGCGGAGGCGACCGGCTTCTCGGGGATCGAACTGCACAACATCAACGGCCCTCTCTTCACCGACCGGGACGGGGCGTTTCACGGACACGCCGCCGCCGCGACCAAGCGCAAACTCTACGACCGGAAACTGTCGGTGCCGTGTCTTGACGTTCTGTCCGACCCCGCCGCGACCCCGTTTGACAAAGCGAAGGACGAGATCCTCCGCTGTCTTGCGATCGCGGGCGACCTCGGGATCAGGATGCTCCGCGTCCGCACCGACTCCACCGACGCCGACGACGCGCGCGAGAAGACCGCCCGTCTGATCGAGGCGACCCTCCCCGAAGCGGAGGCGCAGGGTGTCACCATTCTGCTCGAAACGTCGGGGGTTTTTGCCAAAACCGAGGTGCTTCGCGATATTTTGGAGCAGTTTGCGTCCGATCGGCTCGCCGCTCTGTGGGAGGTCGCGGAGGCGTATCTCGTCGGCGGAGACGACCCCGAGACGGTGGTACGCAACCTCGGCGCCTACGTCCGGCACGTCCATTTCTCGGATATTGCGAGAACGAAAGACGGCTGCACCCACGTCCTGATGGGCGAGGGCGAGATCCCGTTCCCCGACGTGATGCGGGCGCTCCGCTCGGTCAACTACGACGGGTTCCTCTCGCTTGTCTGGGATCCCGCGTGGTGCCCCGAACTCGACGATATGGAGATCGTCCTCGCGCAGTTCGAGGGCTATATGAAGCAGTTTTCGGATCCCCGGACCAACGAGCATACCCTCTACTGGAACCGGGCGCATACCGGCAACTTCCCGTGGAAGAAGGATCTGTTGATCGACGCGACCTTCCCCGACGTCCTCGATAAGATGGTCGAGGAGTTCCCCGATCAGTACGCCTTCCGCTACACGACGCTCGACTACACCCGCACCTATACCGAGTTCCGTGCCGACGTGGACGAGTTCGCCCGCGCCCTGATCGCTCTCGGCGTACGCGCGGGGCATCACGTCGCGGTCTGGGCGACCAACGTGCCGCAGTGGTATATCGCCTTCTGGGCGACCACCAAGATCGGGGCGGTCCTCGTCACGATGAACACCGCCTACAAGATCCACGAAGCGGAATACCTCCTGAAACAGTCCGACACCCATACGCTGGTGATGGTCGAGGGCTTCCGCGATTCGGATTATTCCGGGATCATGGCGGAGCTCTGCCCCGAGCTGGCGACGGTGAAGCAGGGGCAGCAGCTCCACGCACGCCGTCTGCCCTTCCTGCGCAACGTCATCACGGTCGGATTCCGTCAGACAGGATGCCTGACCTGGGAGGAGGCGCTCGGCTACGCGGATAAGGTACCCCAGGAGGAATTGCGCCGGATGGCGGCGAAGGTCTCGCCCGACGACGTCTGCAATATGCAGTACACCTCGGGGACGACCGGGTTCCCGAAGGGCGTTATGCTGACCCACCGCAATATCGTCAACAACGGCAAGTGCATCGGCGACCGGATGGATCTGTCCACCGCCGACCGCATGATGATCCAGGTGCCGATGTTCCACTGCTTCGGGATGGTGCTGGCGATGACGGC
>JAGCYR010000211.1 GCA_017960705.1 Clostridia bacterium
CGCGGTCCCCCTCCCCCGTTGGGGAGGCAAGAACGAAGGATCGTTCCGGCGGGCGGCATTTTCTTCGTTCTATCCCGTCGCTTTCCCCCATATATTGATAATGAAAAAACCCGCCTGACGGCGGGGGCGACGGAGGGAAAATGAATGAAAAGCAAACCGTTTGCAAAAAGTCGGAGCGAGCGCGGATTTGCGGGCAGTCTCGCCCGCGGCGTACTGCTCGCTCTCCTTTTCACGGGACTTCTGCTCCTTTTGCTTTCCTTCATTTCATATAAAAACGCGGATCCCTCTCGCCTGATCAAGCCCTGCGCCGCCGTCGGATTCGTGTTAGCGGCGTTTCTTTCGGGGTTCCTCCCCGCGCGCTTCTACAAACGGCGGGGGCTTCTGATCGGGCTCTCCGGCGGGACGATCCTCGCGCTGACATTCGCCGTCCTCTCGCTGATCCTCGCGAAAGACGGGAGCGCTCCCGCCGCCGCGCGGTGGATCGGGTATCCCGCGATCCTACTGCTCTCGACCTTCGGCGGGCTGCTCGGCGGGGCGAAACGGCACGTCAGGCGCCGCCGTCCGAAATTCTGACCGAAGCGCCGAGCGAGCGGAGCGCGTCGCAATAATCGGCGGACCCGCGCTCGATCCGGTCGTAGCGGGCGATCGTGCTCTCCCCCTCCCCCGTGAGCGCGGCGAGGGTCAGGGCGGCTCCGGCGCGCAGATCGGGCGCGGTCATCTTCGCTCCCGTGAGTCTCGCGCCGCCCGAAACCACCGCGCGACCGTTTGCGACCTCGATTGTCGCCCCGGCTTTTTTCAGTTCCGAAACGTAGCCGAAGCGGGTCGGAAAGATCGGATCGGAGATCACGCTTTCCCCGTCGGCAAGGCACGAGAGGGCGGTCAACTGGGGCTGCAGATCGGTCGGGAAACCGGGATAAGGCGCGGTTTCGACCCGGACAGGACGGAGCCGCCCGGTGCGCGCGACCGAGAGCGAGTCGACCCCGACCCCGATCCTCGCGCCCATTCCCGAAAAGAGGGGCAGGATGGGCAAGAGCTGCTCCGGCGCCGCCGAGCGGAGCGTGACCGAGCCTCCCGCCGCCATCGTAAACAGAAGATAGGTCCCCGCCTCGATCATATCGGGGCAGACGCGGTAAGTAACGCCGTGTAGCCGCGGCACGCCGTCGATCACGACAGCCCCCGGCGACGGGACGGCGATCCTGGCTCCGGCAGAGCGGAGAAAGGCGACAAGGTCGAGGACGTGCGGCTCCCGCGCGGCGCCGGTCAGAACCGTTCTTCCCTCGGCGAGCACGGCGGCGAGAATGGCGTTGACCGTCGCGCCGACCGATACCGAGGGAAAGTGGAAAAGCGCGCCTTTCGGTCGTCCTTTGACCGAAACCCCCTGCCCCGACTCCGTGACCGTGAGACCCATCGCCCGAAGCACGTCGAGATGCAGGTCGATCGGACGAGCCCCGAAGTTGCACCCGCCGGGGTGCGGGAGCGACAGCTCGCCGAGCCGTCCCGAAGCCGCGCCGAGCAGATAGAGCGAGCCGCGTAAAGCCCCCGAAAGGGCGGGATCGCAGACGTCGGGACGGGCGGACGAAGGATCGAGCAGGACGCGACCGCGACCCGTTTCGGTCACCCTCACCCCGAGGGAGGAGAGTAAAGCGAGTGCGGCGCCGACGTCGGTGATGGCGGGAAGATTCTCGATCTCGACCGGCTCGGAGAACAGAAGGGACGAAAAGAGGATCGGGAGGGCGGCGTTCTTCGAGCCGCGGATCCTGACCTCGCCCGAGAGTTCCCGCCCGCCGATCACGGTCAGCGTTTTCATACTCCGTCGCCCCTTCCCCGTCAAGTGGGAGCGCGGACAAAGACCGGATCGCTCCCCTTGTCAGTATATGGCGCGGGCGGCGGCTTGGTCCCCGTTTGAGAGAGCGAGATAGCGGCGGCAGGCAAGCCGCGGGAACAGGTCGTAGGAACGCGCGTTCTCCCCGCCCCGGAGCCTGATCGCGGCGGCGTTGCTCCCCTCGACCGCAGCGGCGGAGCCGGAGGACGGAAGGACCGCGTCGAAAAGCCCGAGATCCTCCCGGACGCGGGGAGAAAGCGACGAGACGATCTCGGTCTGCGTTTTCGCGGGGAGATACGGCAGACACGCGTCGAGCGCCCCCGTCCATCCGGCGTAGCGCAGGGCGGGGTCGGTCGATTCGGTGAGTGCAACGTAGGCGACAAAAGACGCCTCGCCTTCGGGAAGGATCCCCGCCTGATGCGCCGCCTCGTGCGCGGCGGTGAACGGGAGCGTGTACGCGGGGGCGCGAGGGTCGATTACAGCTTCTCCGGTGAACGCGAACTGATAGCCGAGCAGTCCCGACCGGCGGAACAGCCCCGGAAACAGGGTCGCCTTGACCCGGCAGGGCTCCGCCGGGCAGAGTCCGGTTTTGCGGAGGGCGTCGGTCACGGCGGCGGAGAGTTCCGTAACCGTTTCGCGGGCGGGCGGCGTGCCTCGTCCGTCAAACGCGGGAAGCAGCGCCTCTTCCCCGTTCGCCCGATCTGCGAGCCAAACGGTGAAGGCGGTCAGATCCTCCTCCGGGACCGGACCCGGCGCAGGGGCGAAGCGCCTTGCCGGGAGGACCGAGAGCAGAAGGAAGAGCGAGCAGAACGCAAACGCAAGCGAGGTCGTGCGTTCGACGAACCGTTTTTTCGGGAGGAACGGGAGCAGGACGAGGAGGGCGGGAAAGACGAATAAAGCCGCCTCCGCGAGCGGAAAGGCAAAGAACGACGAGACCCCCGCAAAAAGACGGCGGAGCGGGTCGGAAAGATACCGGCAGACGGCGTCACAGGCGGAATACGAAGGTGAAACGCCCGCGACGAGCAGCGCGATACAGGCGCAGAAAAGCGGCGGGAGAACGGATTTTTTCACGACCTCCCCCCTTTCATAAAAACGTCCCCGACACGGGTTAGTGTGTCGGGGGAAGTATGCGGTTATGAATGGGAATCAGGTCGTTTCCCGGCGCTTCTTTCCAAAGGACGGGAGGAACAGGACGGCGATCAGAGCGAGCATCAGGATCATCGTGACGGCAAGCCCGCCCTCGGGTCCGAATTCCCCGCCGTTGGTGGCGGCGCGGGAGGCGTCCGCCGTGACGGTGAACAGACCCGTCGCCGCGGAAAATCCGCTGACCGAGCAGCCGAAGATACGTCCCTCGACGAAGTTCCACGC
>JAGCYR010000212.1 GCA_017960705.1 Clostridia bacterium
ACCGCGATATTGGTCTTTCCGCTGCCGTAATGCCCGACGAAGAGCGTGATGCGTTTGCTTTCCATGGCGCCGATCACAGCTTGTTGCGCTGGATCTTGCCCGAAATGGTCTTCGGGAGACTGTCGCGGAAGACCACGATGCGGGGGTATTTATACGGGGCGGTGTTCTTCTTGACGTAGTTCTGGATCTCTTTTTTCAGTTCCTCGGTCGGTTCGGTGCCGGGGACGAGAACGATGCTCGCCTTGACCACCTGACCCCGGACGGGATCGGGCTCGGCGGACACGCCGCACTCGAGGACGTAGGGGAGCTCCATGATGACCGACTCGATCTCGAACGGCCCGATGCGGTAGCCCGACGATTTGATGACGTCGTCGTTGCGCCCGACGTACCAGTAGAAGCCGTCCTCGTCGCGCCACGCCGTGTCGCCGGTGTGGTAGTAGCCGTCGTGCCAGACCTCGCGGGTCTTCTCTTCGTTCCGGTAATACCCGGTGAAGAGCCCGCACGGCGCGCCGTCCGCGACCCTCACCACGATCTCGCCGGTCTCGCCGACCGGGACGGGCTTGCCGTCGGGATCGAGCAGATCGACGTCGTAGATCGGGGCGGGTTTGCCCATCGAGCCGATCTTATGCGGCGCGCCGATCAGGTTGCCGATGATCATGGTGCTCTCGGACTGTCCGAATCCCTCGCGGATCTGGAGCCCGGTCGCTTTCTCGAACTGGCGGTAGACCTCGGGGTTCAGCGCTTCGCCCGCCGTGGTCATGTGACGGACGGACGAGAAATCGTACTTCGAAATGTCCTGCTTCACCATCATCCGCAGCATGGTCGGGGGCGCGCAGAAGCTGGTGATGTGGTACTGCGCGAACATCGGCAGGATGTCGGCGGCGTCGAAGCGGTCGAAATCGTAGACGAAGATCCCCGCCTCGCACAGCCATTGACCGTAGAGCTTGCCCCACATGGATTTCGCCCATCCGGTGTCCGAGATGGTCAGGTGCAGCCCGTCGGGATCGACGGTGTGCCAGTATTTCGCGGTATGGAAATGACCGAGCGCGTACTTGTAGTTGTGGGTCGCGATCTTGGGATAGCCCGACGTTCCCGACGTGAAGAACATCAGCATCATATCGTCGCCGCCCGGCGCGTCGGCTTTGCGCTCGTAGTGCGAGCTGTAGAGGGTGTATTCCTCGTTGAAGTTGCGCCAGCCCTCGCGCTCGCCGTTGACGATCAGCTTGTTTTTCAGCGAGGGACATTTCTCGGCGGCAAGGTCGACCTGGTGCGCGGTGTCGCCGTCGGCGGTACAGATGATCGCGGACACGCCCGCAGAATCGAAGCGATAGACGAAGTCGTGCTCCTGCAGTTGGTTGGTCGCGGGGATCCCGATCGCGCCGAGCTTGTTGAGCCCGAGGATCGCGAACCAGAACTGGTAGTGCCGCTTCAGAACCAGCATCACGCGGTCGCCGCGCTTGATCCCGAGGGATTTGAAGTAGTTGGCGCACTGGTTGGAGCCGCGCTGCAGATCCTTGAAGGTGATGCGGCGCTCGTTATGGTCGCGGTCGACGTGGAGCATCGCCAGCTTGTCGGGCGACTTTTTCGCGATCGCGTCGATGATATCGAAAGCAAAGTTGAAATGCTCGGTATTCTTGAAGGTGATCTTGGTCGGGGTGCCGTTCTCGTCCTCCTCGACGTCGATGAACTTCTTGTAGATCATGCCCGACTCGTCGCGTTTGGGCTCGGGACGCGCCGCCTCGGTCACGGGCTTTGCGTTCGAGAGCTCGGGGATGGGCTCGCCCGTCGGGTTGAGGACGATCGCGTAGAACGAGCAGTCACGCCCGCCGACGGCGATCATCCCGTGCGGCGCCGAACTGTCGTAGTAGATACTGTCGCCGGGGTTCAGGATCTCGCGGTGACGCCCGACCTGTACCAAGAGCTGCCCCTCGATCACGAGGTCGCATTCCTGTCCCGCGTGGGTGGTCAGCTCGATGGGCTTGTTCTGCGCCTCCTCGGAATAGGTGCTGACGACGAACAGGGGCTCCGCGATCCGGTTGCGGAAGGCGTACGCCATATTGAAGTAGGTCATCCCGTGCGCGTGGGCGATCTCCTGCCCCTCGCCCGAACGGGTGACGGTACAGGATTTCAGGGTCGGGCTGTAGCCCTCGATGATGTCGGTGACGTTGACCGAGAGCGCCCCGGCGCAGCGGTAGAGGAACGCGAAGTTCAGGTCGCGGTCGCCCGCCTCGCACGCGATATACTCCTCGGTCGAAACGCCGGTCAGCTCCGCCATCTTTTCGGGCGTGAGGTTCTCGATCTCGCGGAGAGCGCGGATACGCCCCGCCATTTCCCGGATCCGGGAATCGAGATCGGTCGTTTGGTTGCTCATTTGTTTTCCTCCTCGGCGGACGGATAAAAAAACGCACCCGTCCCAAAGTTGTGCTTTGAGACGGGTGAATATCACTCGCGGTACCACTCAAATTGCCGTCCTCGGACGACCTCTCTTGGGATCGTGAAATCCCTATGCCTTGACGCGGCAGTTACGGGGGGGTTCTACTTGCCGTGCGGCTTTCTTCCCTCCGGCTCCGGAACTACAACCCGAAAACCGTGCCGATGGCTCGCACCTTCCGCCATCTCTCTGAGG
>JAGCYR010000213.1 GCA_017960705.1 Clostridia bacterium
CCTTGACCGCCCGCATGTGCAGCTCGCGGGTCGCGATGATGCCCTTGAACAGGTCGGGATCGCCGGTTGGATTCGGCTGATGTACCAGCCCTTTGTAGCCCTCGCCCGTCGTACGGGGCTTGTTGGTGTAGATGCGCGGGACGATCAGGATCTTGTCCTTCACTTTTTCCTGCACCGGGATCAGGCGCGTGATATAGTCGATCACGCTGTCCTCGTTGTCGGCGGAGCAGGGACCGATGATCAACGCCATTTTGTCACTCTTGCCGGCAAAAATGGCTTTCAGTTCGGTGAGCCGCCGCTCGACGGTCTCCTCCATTTCGCGCGTGACGGGGTACATCTCCTTGGTTTCCATCGGGATCGGGAGTTTGCGTTTGAAGTTCATGTTCATTTCGGGTTCCTCTTTCGGTCGGGTTTACTTGTTAAAATAGGCGCGGCGCTCGGTACTGAGTCTCATCTTCTCTCTTAACCCTTCGGCGTCGCCCTCGGCGAGCAGACGGCGCATCTCGGTAAACTCGGAGATGAAGAGGTCCATCTGCTTGAGCAGGTCGTCGCGGTTGAGTAAGAAGAGCTCGCTCCACATCGCGTCGTTGATGCGGGCGATCCGGGTCAGGTCGCGGAAACTGTCGCCGGTGTAGTCGACCAGGTGCCGGTTGTCGGAGCAGGTCATCAGCGACACGGCGATCACGTGGGTCAGCTGGGAGAGGAAGCCGATCATTTCGTCGTGTTCCTCGGGCGACAGGACGCTGACCTTGCGGAAGCCGAGGATGCGCCCGAGATCCTTGCACCACTCGATCGCCTCGGGGGTGTTTTTCTCGGTCGGGGTGACGATGTAGTTGGCGTTGTAGAAGATCCGCTCGTCGCTGTTCTCGACGCCGTAGACCTCGCGCCCCGCCATCGGGTGGGAGGCGATGAACTCGACGTCGGGACGGAGCATCGCCTGAATATCGTAAACGATACAGCGCTTCACGCCGGTCACGTCGGTCAGCCGCGCGCCGGGTTTCAGGTACTGCTGATAGTCGCGGATCCACTCCTTGAACACGCCGGGATAGAGCGCGAACACCACCGCGTCCGCCTCCCCGACGAGCTTCGGGTCGACCTCGTGCGAGCCCGCGTCGATGATCCCGTGTTCCAGGGCGTAGTCAACGGTCTCTTTTCTTCTCGCCAGAGCGGTCACGCGGAAGCCGAGGCGCTTCAGCCCTTTGGCGTAGCTCCCGCCCATCAGTCCGAGCCCGACGATCAGTACGTTACTTTTCGATATCCATTCCATGTTCGATCTCCACCTTGATATTTACGGATTGCAGTTGGTTAAAGAAATCGGGGTAGCTCTTGGCGACGGCTTCGATCCCCTCGACGGTCCCGCCGAGGCGCGAGAGCAGGACCGCCGCCGCCATCACGATCCGATGATCGTTGTGCCCCAATAGCGGCGCGTTCGGCGTTTTTGCGCCGCACCCGACCGCGATCTCGTTCTCCGCGATCCCGACCGCGACGCCGCATTTGGCAAGTTCGGTCTTCATCGCCCGTCCGCGGTCGCTTTCCTTGATCGCGAGGCGGCGCGTGCCGGTGAATCGCCCGCCGTGACGGAGGGCGGCGTGGGCGAAGAGGACGGGGGCGAGGTCGGGACAGTCGGAAAGGTCGATCTCCGCAAAGCCGCGGTCGAGTTCCGCAAGGAGGTTCGCGACGCGGCGGTCGCCCTGCAAGCTCTCGGGATCGAGCCCCGTGACCGGGACCCCGAGCGAGAGGAAGGGCGCGGCGTTTGACCAATCGCCCTCGACGGTGACGTCGCGGGGGGAGTAGGTCTGCCCGCCCGGGATCCGGACGGTCGTTGCGTCTGTTTTCTCCGCTTTCACGCCGAAGGCGGCGAGGGCGGCGAGGGTCATATCGATATAGCTCCCGCTCTCGACGGGAGGGAGCAGACGGATCACGCTGTTGCGGTCAAGCAGGGGCAGAGCGAAGAGCAAACCGGAAACGAACTGGGAGCTGACGTCGCCGGGGATCGCGTATTTGCCGGGCGTGAGTTTGCCCGACGCGCGGACCGCCGTTTCGGTTTTGGCAAGCGAGAAGCCCTTTTCCTTCGCCAGCGCCTCGTAGACCGAGAGCGGGCGGGAGAGAAGCTTTGCGCTGCCCGTGAGGGTCGCGGTGTTTCCGGAGAGCAGACAGAGCGGCAGAAAGAAACGCAGGGTGCTCCCGCTTTCGCGGCAGGGAAGACGGACGTCCGTTATTCTGCGCGGGTCGGCGCCGTATACGGTCGCGACGCCGCCGTCAAGCTCGATCTTTGCGCCGAGGGCGGTCAGGCAGTCGATCGTCGTAGACACGTCCTCCGACTTGGCGATCCCCGACACGCGGCTGACGCCGTTTGCAAGCCCCGCGCAGATCAGCAGGCGGTGCGCCACGCTCTTGCTCGGGGGCGCCTGAACCGCGCCGTTCGGCGTCGAGGGGGAGAAGACCGCTCTCATTTGCCGTCACCGATCAGAACGTCCATCGCTTCAAGGTACCCCTTCAGCCCGTGGCCCGCGACCGTCGCGATACAGGCGGAGCGGATGAAGCTGACCTGCCGGAAGTCCTCGCGATTCGCCACGTCCGAGATATGCACCTCGACCGTCGGGATGCCGACCGCCTTGACCGCGTCGGGGAGCGCGACGCTGGTATGGGTGTAGCCGCCCGGATTGAACACGATGCCGTCGATCTCTCCGTACGCCATCTGGATCCGGTCGATCAGGTCGCCCTCGTGGTTGGACTGGTAGAGCGAGACTTCGACGCCGCGTTTTTCGGCGTGCTCCTTGACCATCCGGCAGAGATCGTCGTAGGTCTCCTTGCCGTAGATCTCGGGCTCGCGGACGCCGAGCATATTCAGGTTGGGGCCGTTCAGAACGAGCAGTTTCATTTCAGTTTCTCCCATATTGCAAGAGCTGTATTTTCGGGGGTGCCGCGGACCGGGATCGTCACATCCGCCGCGTTTTCGTAGAGCGGGCGGCGGGCGTCGTAGAGGGCGCGGATCTTTTCTTTTTCGTTTGCGAGCGGGCGGTCGGAGGTCGGGAGCAGATCGCCGAGCGGACGGTCGAGCCAGACCAGAACGCCGTTGGATTTCAGCGCAGCTAGATTGTCCTCCCGCAGGATGGCGCCGCCGCCGGTCGCAAGGATCCGTCCGCCGGTCTCGGAGACGTCGCGGATCACGGCGGATTCCAGGTCGCGGAACGCGTCTTCGCCTTTGGTCGCGAAGATCTCGGTGATGGGCGCGCCGGCGCGTTTTATGATCTCCTCGTCGGTATCGACGAGCGTCCGTCCGAGCTTGTCCGAAAGCAGCCGTCCGAGGGTGGTCTTTCCGGAGCCCGGCATCCCGATCAGGACGATATTCTGCTTTTCAAAGAGAAGTTCGGCGTAGATCGTTTCGGTCACGGCGGGGTCGATCGGGGAATCCGTGAAGAGCTCCGCCGACTTCATCGCCTGCGCGACCAGCATATAGAGCCCGTTTTCCGCCGGGACGCCGAGCTTTTTCGCGTCGAGCAGCAGGCGGGTATTCAGCGGGTTGTAGATCGCGTCGACCACGCCGAGAAGCCGGGGAAAACGCGACAGATCGGCGGGCGACGATCCTGCGTGCGGGAACATCCCGACCGGCGTCGTGTTGATCAAAAACTCCGCGTCGGCGTAATCGCGGTAGGCTTCTTCGTAGGTCACCGCGCCGTCTTTTCCCGTCCGGCTGACCCGCACCGCCTTTTTCGCGCCGAGGAACTTCGCCGCGGCGAGCGCCGCCCGGCTGGTACCGCCCGTCCCGAGGATCAGAACGGTCAAGCCGACGAGGTCGGGGCGCATCCGGCGGATGAGGGAGATCAGCCCCCAAACGTCGGTGTTGTCCCCCGAGAGTCTGCCGTTTCGGTTGACGATCGTGTTCACCGCCCCCACCTCGCGGGCAAGGTCGGAGAGTTCGTCAAGATAGGGGATCACGTCGGTCTTGTAGGGGATGGTCACGTTGATCCCGGCAAAGTCGCGGGCTTTCATAAACGCGTCGAGCTCCCCCTTTCGGATCTCGCGGAGTTCGTAGGGGTATCTGCCGAGTTTTTCGTGGATCTCGCGGGAAAAACTGTGCCCCAGTTTCTCCCCGATCAGTCCGTAGTTCATTTCGTCCCCCCGAGCCAATCGGCGCCGTACCGTCCCGCGAGCGCGTCGCAGAGCACCAGAGCCGTTACCGCGTCGACGACGGCGCGGGCGCGGTGGACGATCGCAGGATCGTGTCGACCCGGGATCTCGATCGCGGCGGCTTTCCCCGTGCGGAGGTCGACCGTTTCCTGCGGGCGGGCGATCGAGGGGGTGGGCTTGACGGCGCAGCGGAACAGGAGCGGCATTCCGTTCGAGATCCCGCCGTTGATCCCGCCGTTGCGGTTGGTTTTCGTGGCGACCCCGCCTTCTTTCGGTGTAAAGGCGTCGTTTGCCTCGCTCCCGCGCATATCCGACAGGGCGAAACCGTCCCCGAACTCGACGCCCTTGACGCCGGGGATCGAGAACAGACCGTGGGAGAGCAGCCCTTCGAGCGTGTCGAACCACGGCTCGCCGACCCCCGCGGGCAGTCCGGTCACGACGGTTTCAAGCACGCCGCCGACGCTGTCAAGGTCCTCTTTTGCTTTCAGGATCGCCGCCTGCATTTTTTCCGCCGCCGCCCCGTCGAGGATGGGGAAGGGACGGTCGGAGAGGGAGGCGATATCCGCGTCGAGGTCGGCAAAACCGCGGTCGGGGATCCCTGCGAGCCGGGAGATATGCGTTCCGATCCCGATCCCGCGGTTTTCAAGCGCCCTCTCCGCGATCGCGCCGAGGGCGACCAGAGCCGCCGTTACGCGCCCCGAAAAGTGCCCGCCGCCGCGGTAGTCCGCAAAGCCGTGGTACTTGACGAAGCCGGTATAGTCGGCGTGACCCGGACGCGCGAGGTCCCGGACGGCGTCGTAGTCGCCCGAGCGCACGTTTTGATTGGGGATCAGATGACAGAGCGGGGTGCCGGTGGTCCTGCCCTCAAAGACGCCCGAAACGATCTCGAACTCGTCTTCTTCGACGCGGGAGGTCGAGATCGCCCCCTGCGGGCGGCGGAGCGCCAGTTTCTTTGCGATCTTTTCGCGGTCGACCGGGATCCCCGGCGCCAGCCCGTCGAGCACCCCGCCGACGGCGGGTCCGTGGCTTTCGCCGAAAATGGTCGTCAGTACGTTGGTCCCGAACGTGTTTTTCATTGTTTCACCACCGTTTCGATCTTCTCCCAAAGGGCTTCGGGAGAGAGGGAGAGCTGTTCACAGGAGCCGATCTCGTTGACCAATACCGCCGTGATCCTGCCGCCCGCGGCTTTCTTGTCGTGGAGCAGGGCGGCGTAGACCTTGTCGGGGTCGGCTTCGACCGCGGTCGGCAGCCCCAGCCGCGTCAGCACCGGGATCAGCCGTTCTCTTACCGCGGGGGCGCACATCGGGATCATCCCGACCGCGACGCATTCGCCGTGGAGCAGCCCGGTCACGCTCTCGATCCCGTGTCCCACCGTGTGTCCGAAGTTGAGGACGCGGCGAAGTCCGGATTCCTTTTCGTCCCGTTCGACCACGGCTTTTTTGACCGCGAGCGCGCGGGAGAGCGCCGTTACGAGGTCGCGCTCGGCTTCGCCCGATTCGTAGAGCGAGAAAAGCTCGGCGTCGGCGATCAGCCCCGCCTTCACGATCTCCGCGTGCCC
>JAGCYR010000214.1 GCA_017960705.1 Clostridia bacterium
CAGGCATCGTCGTCGAGCTTCAAGACCGCCATGAACGCCTCGGGAGTCACCTCGACCGAGCCGAGCCGGCGCATCTTCTTCTTGCCTTCCTTCTGCTTTTCAAGCAGTTTCTTCTTCCGCGTGATGTCGCCGCCGTAGCACTTGGCGAGCACGTCTTTGCGCATCGCCTTGACGGTCTCGCGGGCGATGATCTTGGAACCAATCGCCGCCTGGATCGGGATCTCGAAAAGCTGGCGCGGGATGTTCTCTTTCAGCCGCTCCGCGATCTTTCTGGCGCGGGGATACGCCTTCTCCTCGTGAACGATGAAGGAGAGCGCGTCGACCTGTTCCCCGTTCAGGAGGAAATCGAGCTTGACCAGCTTGCCGGGGCGGTATTCGAGAAACTCGTAGTCGAGCGACGCGTAGCCCTTGCTCCGGCTCTTCAAGGCGTCGAAGAAGTCGTAGATGATCTCGTTCAGCGGGAGGATATAGTGCAGTTCCACCCGCGTCTGGTCGAGGTATTTCATATCGATAAACTCGCCGCGCCGATCCTGACAAAGATCCATCAGACCCCCGATGTAGTCGGAGGGCGTGATGATCGAGGCGCGGACGACCGGCTCGGCGGATTCGGTGATCTCGTCGGGCGACGGATAGTTCGAGGGGTTGTCGATGAAGCGGGTTTCCCCGCCGCGGAGCGTGACGCGGTAGATAACGCTCGGGGCGGTGGTGATCAGGTCGAGATTGAACTCGCGTTCCAGCCGTTCCTCGATGATCTCCATGTGCAGAAGCCCGAGAAAACCGCAGCGGAAGCCGAAGCCGAGCGCAATCGAGGTCTCGGGTTCAAAGTGCAGCGCCGCGTCGTTGAGCCGCAGTTTTTCAAGGGCGTCGCGCAAATCTCCGTAGCGGGCGCCGTCCTCGGGATAGATACCGGCGTAGACCATCGGCTGCACCCGGCGGAATCCGGGCAGCGCCTCGGCGCAGGGACGGTCGGCGTGGGTCACGGTATCGCCGACGCGGGTATCCCCGACCGACTTGATGCTCGCGGTGAGATAGCCGACCTCCCCGGCACAAAGCGCGTCGGTCGCGGTCATATCGGTCACGCCGAGGGTTCCGACCTCGGTCACCTGATACGACGCGCCGGTGCTCATCAGCCGGATGGTATCGCCCGCGCGGACCTGTCCGTCCATCACGCGGATATAGACGACGACCCCGAGATAACTGTCGTAGCGGGAGTCGAAGATCAGCGCTTTCAGCGGGGCGTTTTCATCCCCGGAGGGAGGCGGGATCACGGTGACGATCTTTTCGAGCACGTCCTCGATGTTGATCCCCATTTTCGCCGACACGGCGGGACACCCCTCCGCGTCGATGCCGATCACGTCCTCGATCTCCGCGCGCGTCCGTTCGACGTCGGCGGAGGGGAGATCGATCTTGTTGATGACCGGGAGGATCTCGAGCGAGTTATCGACGGCAAGATACGCGTTCGCGAGCGTCTGCGCTTCGACCCCCTGCGTCGCGTCGACGACGAGAAGCGCCCCCTCGCAGGCAGAGAGAGAACGCGAGACCTCGTAGCCGAAGTCGACGTGACCCGGCGTGTCGATCAGGTTGAACTCGTAGTCCTCCCCGTCGCTCGCACGGTAGCCGAGACGGACCGCGCGCGCCTTGATGGTGATGCCGCGCTCGCGTTCGAGGTCCATATTGTCGAGGATCTGTTCCTCCATCTCGTGCAGATCGAGCGCCCGCGTCTTTTCGAGGATGCGGTCGGCAAGCGTGGACTTGCCGTGGTCGATATGCGCTATGATCGAGAAATTGCGGTTGTGTTTCTGTTTATCGGTCACAGTCTTCCGTTTCCCTTCGTATCGTTCGGCGACGGGTCAGTTCCCCGCGCCGTTCAGCATTTCGGTCAATGCGCGGGCGAGCTGATCGGGGCAGGAGGTTCCCTTCCCGCCGCAGTCGATCCCCTTGAGACGGGCGATCGCCTCTTCCGCTTTCATCCCTTTGACCAGCGCGGCGACGCCCTGCGTGTTCCCCATACAGCCGCGGTGAAAGACGACCTCCTTGATGACGTCGCCGTCGAGGGTGACGTCGATCTGACGGGAGCAGGTGCCGTGGGTGATATAGGAGTAGCTTTTCATGGTGTTCTCCTTTCGGAATTCGGTCAGCGTTCGGAGAGCGGCTTTTCCGGTCTCCATCCCCGGAGTTCGCACCCGGGGAGAAATGCGAGGTATGCGACGGCGGCGGCAAGGCAGTCCTCCCGTTTCCCGGAGAAAGCAGCCGTCGCGCGTCCGTCCTCAGGGAGCGCTATGCCTGATGGAACGAGCTCCGCGTCCCTTGCTATGGCAAAGAGATCCGCCGCAGTCGCGGGATCGGGCGCGGGGAGCGACAGATGGAGGGTCACACGCCCCTCGATCCCGGGTAGGATCGCCCGTCCGTGCAACCCGTAAAGCAGCCCGTCTCCCGCCTTTACTTTTGCGAGCGCGGCAAGATAGAGCCCGTAGGTATCGGTAAGCGCACGAGAGGACAGAACGGGATTCCCGAAAGCGTCGGCGTACGGCAGGATCAAAAGGTCCGCGTCGCCCGATTCTACCCCCTCCGCGGCGTCGGACCCGCTCTCGGCGTATCCCACGCGGGGGTCGGACAGAAGGCTCGAGAAAAGCCGGTAGGCGCGGTCGGCGGCGCCGGCGCGCGCGTAAAGCAGACGGGTCGGCTCACCTTTCACAAGGACGGGAAACAGATCGGATTCCGTGATCGCGTATTGTTCGATCAGCGCCGCGGCAAACGAAAGCCGGGAGAGGGACGTGCGGCAGATCTCGCGGGCTCTGTCACCCGAGAGAAAGATCTGTTCCGCCGTCTGCGCCGGATCCCCTTTTACTCCCGACAGATCGGGGGTAAAGAGATTCGCGGCGTCGCGCCCGATCAGCCGTTCGCCCGCCGTCAGTTTCTCCCTCTCTCGCGCCAGTTCCTCCGCGTTTGTGCGGGAAACCTCCGCGGGGTCGCGGCGCGTCAAAGCAGATCGGTCAGGAGCGAAACGCTGTCACGCTGGAAGCGCTTCATCTCCTCGGCGGTAAATTTGCGGTTGGACAGGATCGCCAGCATCAATAGATACGACGCGATCTCCTTCGCCTTCTTTTCGTCTCTCTCACCGACCAGTTTGCCGATCAGGGGCGACGAGAGGTTGACGGCAAGGGTCGCCTCTTTCGGAGCAGCGGGGGAATCGGGCATATACATCCGCATCATATCCTCCATCCGGCGGCTCTCCTCCGATACGGTCAGGACGGCGGGCGCGTCGTCCTCGCCGAGTTTGCGGCATTTGACGGTGAGTTTGAGTTCTTCTCCCGCGGCGTCCTTAAAGAGATCCGCGAGTTTCTCGTTCTCCTCCTCTTCCCCGCCGCCGAGCGCCGAGAGGTCGGCGTCCACGCGCAGGAACTTGATCTTCTCGCCGTCCTTTACGCCCTGTTCGAGCGTCTCGGCAAAGCGGACGTCAAGCGGACCCGACAGGATCGCGACCTCGATCCCTCTCGCGCGGTACATCTCGACGAACTGCGCCTGGAGTTCGGGGTCGGTCGTGTAGTAGACGGTCCCCTCGTTCTTCTCCTTCGCCTGTTCCAGATACTCCGCGAGCGTGACCTTCTTCCCTGATTCAAGCGACAGCAGGATCGCGGACTTCATCCGTTCGCAGAACTTGGCGTCGGAGATGCAGGCGTACTCGATGAAGGTGCGGAGATCGTCCCAGAGCTTCTCGTACCTTTCGCGCTCCTCCTTGAAAATGGAGTTCAGCTTGTCCGCGACCTTCTTCACGATATATGCCGAGACCTTCGTGACGTAGGCGCTGTTCTGCAGATAGCTGCGCGAGACGTTCAGGGGCAGTTCGGGGCAATCCAGAACGCCCCGGAGCATCAAGAGGTATTCGGGGATGACCTCCTTGATATTGTCGGCGACGAAGACCTGATTATAGTAGAGTTTGATCTTGCCCTCGAGATTCTCGTAGTTCTCCCGCAGTTTCGGGAAGAACAGGATCCCCTTGAAATTGAGGGGATAGTCCGCGTTCAGGTGCAGATGGAAGAGCGGCTCGCGGTAGTCGGAAAAGACCTTCTGATAGAATTCCTTGTATTCCTCTTCGGTGCAGTCGGAGGCGTTCTTCTGCCAGAGCGGATGGATATCGTTCTCGGGCTTCTTCTCTTTCGGCTCCTCGCCCGCTTTCGGCGGTTCTTCGGCTTTCTCTTCGTCGGTCAGGTAGATCTCGACCGGCATAAAGCTGCAGTATTTCGCGATCACCTCGCGCAGTTTCCACTCCGAGAGGTATTCCTCCCCCTCGGACGTGACGTGCAGGACGACGGTCGTGCCGCGGCTGCGTTCGACTCCGTCGGTGTAGACGGTGTAGTCTCCGTCCTCCCCGCAGACCCAGCGGACGGCGGGCGCGTAAGTATAGGATTTGGTGATCACCTCGACCTCGTCGGCGACCATATACGCGGAGTAGAATCCAAGCCCGAAATGCCCGATGATCCCGTTTCCGCCCTCGCCGCCCTTGCTCTCGTATTTCTCGACGAATTCAAGAGCGCCCGAGAGCGCGACCTTGCAGATATAGCGTTCCAGCTCGTCCTCGGTCACCCCGATCCCGTTGTCCGAGATCGAGATGGTCTTCGCCGTCTTATCAAACGAGACGTCGATCCGGTAGTTCTCGCCCTCCGGCGCCTCGTATTCTCCGAGAGACGACAGCCGTTTCAGCTTGGTCACCGCGTCGACCGCGTTCGAGACCAGCTCGCGCAGAAAGATATCTCTCTCCGAATAGAGCCATTTCTTAATAATCGGGAACATGTGCTGCGACTCGAACGAGATGCCGCCTTTTCTTCCTTCACCTGCTGCCATAAAAAATCATCTTCTTTCCGTGTTTTGATCGTGCGCGGAGAATCTTCCCCGCGCTATTGAATATATTATACTCTATTTTTACTCTTTTGGCAATCGCTTCGCGAACTTTTTTGCAAAGCGAACGCCCGCCCCGTGGGGCGGACGCCTGCTTATTCGGTTGGATCAGTAACCGAGCGAACGGAGATATTTGCGCGAGAGGTCGATCGACTCCATCGAGGTCAGCCCGAGACTCGGTCTGTCCTGCTCGACGATGAGCCACGACGAACCCGCCGCCTCCGCCGCGTCGATGATGCCCGGGAACTTCTGCATCCCGTGACCGACCGGACGGAACTCGAACGCGGAGGTCTGCTTCGCCTTCTTCGCGATGCCGATCAGCTCGTACATCTCGTCCTGGGTGGCGCTGTCCTCCTTGTAGAAGTCCTTGAGGTGGACGATGGGAGCGCGTCCGGCGTACTTGGTGATGTAAGCGACGGGATCCTCGCCCGCGACCTTCACCCAGCAGGTATCCAGCTCGGTCTTGAGCAGATCGGCGGGGATCGCGTCGTAGAGAACGTCAAGACCGTACTTGCCGTCGACCTTCACAAACTCGAAATCGTGGTTGTGGTAGAGGAGCTGCATCCCGTTCTTCTTTGCGGTCTCGGCGATCTTGCGGATCATCTCGATCGTTTCGGGGAAACGGTCGGTGCCGGGTCTGTACTCGCTCGACATATAGGGAACGGCGATGTAGGGGATCCCGAGCGTGCGGTAGAAAGCAAAGGTCTCGGCGGGTTTCTCGTACATATCGATCATGGGAACGTGCGCGGAAATGGCGGTAAGCCCGACCTCCGCGAGATCCCGGCGGATCTCCTCCGCGGAGAGCCCGTAAGCGCCGGCGAGTTCGACCCCGTCGTACCCCATCTTTTTGATCTCTTTCATCGTGCCGATGAAGTCCTTCTCGGCAAAGTCGCGCACCGAATAGACCTGAACGCCGATCTTCATTGTAAAATCCTCCGTTTTCGGGTTTCATCCCGTTTTTTTCTATTATACCCTTTTTCTCCCGTTCTGTCAAGCGAATCGGCAAATTTCCCGCGTTCTAACCGCGGGGGGCGCCGCATAGAATAGCCGACGGATAACGTCCGCGGAAAAACGCAAGCCGAAGGGGGATTTGATATGGAAAGGCACTCGATCTATCGGGATATCGCAGAACGAACGGGGGGGAACATCTACATCGGGGTGGTCGGACCCGTCCGAACGGGAAAATCGACCTTCGTCCGCCGCTTTGCTGAGGAGCTGATCCTCCCGAACATCAACGAGGAACGAGACCGTCTCCGCACGCTCGACAGTCTGCCGCAGGCGGGCAGCGGACGGACGGTCATGACGACCGAGCCCAAGTTCATCCCCGACGAAGCGGTCGGGATCTCGCCGGACGGCTCGACGCGGCTGAACGTGCGGCTGGTCGACTGCGTCGGCTTCCCCGTTTCCGACGTGCTCGGAATGTTCGAGGACGGGGCGCCGCGCATGGTGTCGACCCCGTGGTCGGAAGAACCGCTCCCCTTTTCGGAGGCGGCGGAGATCGGCACGCGAAAGGTGATCGCGGAGCACTCGACGATCTGTATGCTGGTGACGACCGACGGTTCGATCGGAGACATCCCCCGCGAAAACTACGTCGCCGCCGAGGAAGCCGCGGCGGCGGAGCTCGCGGGCAGGAACCGTCCCTTTGCGATCATCCTCAACTCCGCCGTTCCGTCGAGCGAGGGGGCGGTCGCGCTCGCCTACGAACTCGAAAAGAAGTACAACGCCCCGGTGGCGCTGGTCGACTGCACGAAGCTCGACCGCGAGGACCTCTCGCACGTTCTGGGGCTCGTCCTCTCTGAGTTCGCCGCGACGGAGATCCGTTTCCGTCTTCCCTCCTGGATCGCGGCGCTCGACTGCGATCATCCCATCCGAAAAGCGCTCTTCGACGCGGTTTCGGAGATCAGCGAACAGACCGTGCGGACGGGGGATCTTGCGCGGCTCGACGAGATCGCGGATAATCTGCGGACCGATACGCTCGGCGCGACCTGGACGGTTTCGGAACAGGACGCCGGGACAGGGCGGGCGCGGGTGGACGTCGCTCTCCCCGCGGAGGTCTGGTTCGACGTGGTGCGCGAGAAAACGGGACTTTCGGTCAAAGACGAAGGCGAACTGCTCACCGAACTCTCGTCCCTTGCGGAGGCGAAAAAGAAATGGGACCGGGTCGAACCGGCGTTCCGTGAGGTCGAAACCAAGGGTTACGGCATCGTTCTGCCCGATCCCGCGGAACTGCGGCTTGAAGAACCGAAGATCGTCAAACAGAGCGGCGGATACGGGGTTCGGCTCCGCGCCGCGGCGCCCTCCATCCACCTGATCTCAGCGGACGTCGAGACCGAGATCAATCCGGTCGTCGGGACCGAGGAACAGTCGGGGGAACTCGTGAAATACCTGCTCTCGGGGATGGAGGACGATCCCGGCGCGGTCTGGAACACCAATCTGTTCGGGAAATCGCTCTACGACCTGACGAGCGAGGGCATCCACGCCAAATTGACCCGCCTTCCCGACGAGTCGCGCGAACGGTTCGCAGAGACCCTCGAACGCATCATCAACGAGGGGTCGAGCGGACTGATCTGCATCCTCCTGTAACCTTGAAAAACTACCGGAGACCGCTCTACCGAGCGATCTCCGGTAGTTTTACGGCAAAAAACATCTTCATTTTACAAAAAAACGGCGGCGGGTCTTGACAAAACGGATAAGAAACAGTAAAATGTAGAGGATAACTCTTTCAGGTGCGTTCCGCCGGTTCGCGGGACCCGCTGCTTTAACAGAGGAAAGGATCGTACGAAAATGTTTGAACAGGTCAAAAATCTTCTCGTTGAGAAAATGGGCGTCAAGGCGGAGATCACTCCCGAATCCGAGCTGTCGAAGGATCTCGGCATCAACTCGCTCGAGATCGCCGATCTCTTCCAGATTTGCGAGGATACTTTCGGTATCGTGATCGATGACGAAGAGGTCAACGACTTCGTGACCGTCGGCGATATCGTCAACTACCTGGAGAGCAAGAAGGGCTGATTTCCCCTCTCCCCGCAGACGGTATAGACAAAAAAGAGGACAACCGACGTCGGCCAAGTGATCTTCGATCACCGCCGCGTTCCCGTTGTCCCTTTTTTCACCCTTCGGGGTCAAACGGAGACCACCGTTACCTCGCCGTCCGGCTCCCAGAAAGCGGGATCGGAGGTCTCGCGGGCAAAATTCGCCTTGAGATAAAGCGACCCCTGGTCGTCCTCGTCCCCGAGTTTTGCCCCTTCGATCAAGAGTCGGATCTCGCCCTTGCGGAGCAGCGAACGCAAAAAGGATCTGATCTGCGCGACCCGCTTGTCGCCGTGCCTGATCTTCACGACGTGGTTTCCCTCCGCTCTCGCCGACGCGAGCGCGAACAGGACGGTGCGTTCGACCGATTACAGGTTCCGACAGTCGGGGACGTCGGTCTCGCGGATCGGGGCGTACTGTTCCATAGCGAATCCTCCTCTCTTTTTTTCTTC
>JAGCYR010000020.1 GCA_017960705.1 Clostridia bacterium
AAGGAGTAAAGGGAGATACGAAAGGAAAAAAGACTATGGAGAAACAACACCGCAAGGAAGCCCTTGGGAGCCCATTTATGGGTTGCAAGTAACAAATGCGTGGCTGGCAGGCCAATCTAAAACGCACTTGTGCGTCGCCAGTAGCGTTTAGGGCTATGCCCGAAAATGAAAAACCCCCCGCTATGCGGGGGGATCTTTATTCGGTCCGCGGGACGTTTCTCTTGACTGTTGGGCTCGAATGTGGTAAACTGTACGGGAAGAAAACGGGGAACGCGGAGTTCCCGTGAAGGAATGATAGAGATGAAAGAACGTAACGCACAGGTCGCGGTCGTCGGCGCGGGACACGCGGGGATAGAGGCGGCGCTCGCCGCTGCGAGGATGGGGCTGGACACCGTCCTTTTCACCCTCAATCTCGACGCCGTGGCGAATATGCCCTGCAATCCTTCGATCGGGGGAACGGCGAAGGGGCACCTGGTCTACGAGATCGACGCGCTCGGGGGCGAGATGGGCAGAGCGGCGGACCTCGTGACCCTGCAGTCGCGGACGCTGAACCTCGGCAAGGGGGCGGCTGTGCGTTCCAAACGCGTGCAGGCGGATCGGATCGCCTACCGCGCCCATATGAAGCATACGCTTGAAAAACAGGAAAACCTCCGTCTGATCCAGGCGGAGATCGTCAACCTCGCGGTGGAAAACGGTCGCGTGACGGCTCTGTTCACCCGGCTCGGCGAACGCTGGGAGGTCGGGTGCGCGATCATCGCCGCCGGGACCTATCTTGAGGGCAAGATCCACGTGGGCGACGTCAGTTACGACGGCGGACCCGACGGGATGCAGCCGGCGAAGGGACTGACCGAGGCGCTCGCCCGCGAAGGGATCCTGCTCCGGCGGTTCAAGACCGGAACGCCCCCGCGCATCAACCGCAGAAGCATCGACTTCGACCGTCTGGAACGGCAGGACGGGGAAGAGGATCCCGTTCCGTACTCGTCCGACACCCCCGCAAACTACCTTGACGGGATCGAACAGACGCCCTGCTACACCGTCTACACCACCCCCGACACCCACGCCCTGATCCGTAATAATATCGGACGGAGCGCGATGTATTCGGGCAAGATCCGCGGCACCGGTCCGCGCTACTGCCCGTCGATCGAGGATAAGATCGTCCGTTTCGCCGACAAGTCGCGGCATCAGCTGTTCGCCGAGCCCTGCGGCAAGGACACCGAGGAGATCTACCTGCAGGGGTTCAGTACCTCGATGCCGGCGGATCTGCAGATCGATATGGTGCGGAGCTTACCCGGCTTCGAGCACGCCGAGATCATGCGCTACGCCTACGCGATCGAGTACGACTGCGCCGACCCGACCCAGCTTCTCCCGACGCTGGAGTTCAAGACGGTCAAGGGTCTTTACGGCGCGGGGCAGTTCAACGGAACCTCGGGTTACGAGGAGGCGGCGGCGCAGGGGCTGGTCGCCGGGATCAACGCCGCGCTCTCGCTCTCCGGTAAAGAACCCGTGATCCTCTCGCGCGACTCGTCCTATATCGGCACGCTGATCGACGATCTCGTGACCAAGGGAACCAACGAGCCCTACCGTATGATGACCTCGCGCTCGGAATACCGGCTGCTTTTGCGGCAGGACAACGCCGACGTGCGGCTCTCCCCCGTCGGACATCGCGTCGGTCTGCTTTCGGAGGAACGCTACCGCCGGTTCCTCGATAAACGCGAGACCGTCGAAAACGAAAAAGCGCGGCTCGAATCGGTGATTCTCCCGCCCTCCGACAGGGTGAACGAGACCCTCGTTTCACTCGGTTCCGCCCCGATTGCGGGCGGCGCGCGGCTCTCGGATCTGCTGAGACGCCCCGAACTGACGTACGCCGACCTCGCCCCGCTCGACCCCGACCGTCCCGCGCTCGATCCCGCCGTGCAGACGACGGTGCAGACCGAGATCAAGTACGACGGCTACATCAAGCGCGAGATCGCCGAGGCGGAACGCTTCGCGAAACTCGAGAGCAAACCCCTCCCGCCCGACCTCGACTACTGCACCGTCCGCGGACTGCGCCTCGAAGCGGCGGAGAAACTCAACCGCATCAAGCCCCTGAACGTCGGACAGGCGTCGCGCATCAGCGGGGTCAACCCGGCGGACGTGTCCGTATTGCTTATCTGGCTCTCTTCGCGCCGCCCGCACAAAACCGAATAATAACGCGGAAGCGCCCACCCGGGCGCTTCCGTTTTCTCTATCAAAACCAAAGCCCCGACATCCTATTGGATATCGGGGTTGTTTGGAGCTGCTAATCAGATTCGAACTGTAGAGGCGCCGGTGGCGCCTCTATGAAAAACAGCGACTTGTTCGCGCGATTTTTCATTCGTCAGTGAAGAACTGGTTAGCGGCTCCTGTTCTGTTTCTCTCTTCATTACCCTATCAAAACCAAAGCCCCGGGACAAATCCTTGCCCCGGGGTTGTTTGGAGCTGCTAATCAGATTCGAACTGATGACCTCATCCTTACCAAGGATGCGCTCTGCCGACTGAGCTATAGCAGCATACGCTTTTCGCGCTTGATTATTATAGCAAAGCGTAAACTTTTTGTCAATACCTTTTCAAAACTTTTTCGTCTTGCTCCGCCCGCGGGGACAGAGTTATGAGTTGTGCTGCGGCACAACGTTTAGAGTTATGGGATCGCCGATGGGACTCCTTCGGGGATCGTTATGAGTTGACCGCGCCGATTTCGGCGCGGTCAACGTTTGATGATTCCAAAAGCGGGGAAGACCCGTGAAGCGGTGGCTATAGAACCGCAAAACGGCGAGCGCACTCGCCGTTTTGCCAACTTCATTCCATAATGAAGTTCTTTGCCCCGGCTTTCCTTACCACGCCCGCGTGAGGAATGCGGTCGTGCCCCGAAAGAAAGCGGGAAACCCCCGTTACTGCGGAGTGAGCGTCACCGTTCCGGCGGGGGCGGTGAAGACCAGCAGTCCGCCGTCGGAAGACGCGGAGACCGTCTTCGTGGTCGAGCCGACCTTGACCGTCCAGTTGCCGGCTTTTACGCCCGAGACGTAGTAGGTCAGGTTGCCCGAGCCGCTCGCCGTGAAGCTGAACGACGAGGTCGCGCGGCTCGCGCCGTCGTAGAAGACCGCCGCGACTTTACCCATCACCGTACCGGTCGCGGAAGAACTGTTCGTGACGGCGGTCGCCGTCTGTCCGGAGGGGCTCTTGCTCTTGTCGCAGACGTACATCGCGTTCAGCATGATATTGCTCTTGCTGCCCGACGCGGTCGCGACCTCCAGCCGTCCCCAGTAACCGTCGGTCTTGTCGTCCTTGGTCAGCGCGTAGGTCTTGCTGCCCACCGCCCAGTTCGCGGGCTTGGAGCCGCCGACCTTCGAGAGCGTGCAGTTACCGACTACGTTCTGCAACACCAGTTTCCCGTCGCCGTTTACGACCGTCGCGGTTTTGCCCGAGATCGACGGTTCGGTGACCGTGTGGAGCAGGAACACCTTCTGATACTTGCTGTCCTTCGCCGTCATATTGTCGTAGACGAAGAAGTAGAGCGGCACGTCGGAGTTCCCCGTATCGTAGACCGCGAGCATCCGGCGGTCGCAGCGCTCCATATTGGAGGAGGAACTCGTCGTCCGAAGCACCGTCCCGAACAGGGAATAGATCGACGTCGCGCAGTAGGCGTCGGCGATATCCCCGGCGATATAGGCGTAGGTCGGCTTGGTCTTCGCCGTATCGGACTATCCGTAGGCAAAGCCGGTCGTGGTCCCCATCTTGTAGGAGCTGCCCTGCCAGGTGGAGAGGGAGGAGGTCTCGGACGGCTGTTTTTGCCCTAAGATCGTGTTTCCGTTCTTCAATACGATCGAGTTGTGGGCGATCGTCGCCTGGTGGTAATTGTTGTGGTGGTCCGATTCGTACTTGTCGTAGTAGCCCGAGTCGCCCGCGAGCAGGGACTTATAGAAGATCTGGAACGAGCCCGAATCCGCGTGGTCGTGGTTTGCCGTCGTGCGGTTCCCGATCTTCATATAGACCGAGGCGGAGTTACCCGTCCAAGAGCTGTGCGCGATCATCTGCCCGAGCCAGGCGCCGTTGTAGGTGATCAGATCCAGCCCGTCGTAGCGCGTGCTCGCCGTGCCGGTCGTACCCTTCGATTTCAGGATCATATAGTAGGTCGCGGTGAAATATTGGTAATCCGCAAAGTCCGCCCAGCTCATCGCGACCGAGTCGTTGAACAGGTACGCCGAGATCATCGAGGGCAGCGCCATATGCTTCATCGCTTCTTTGCCCGATCGCCCTTGGTGGTCGCCCTCGGAGAAGATAACGGTCTGCGTGTAGTCGGAAACACTCTTCGTGATGTGCGCGTAGGCGGAACGCATCACCTGCTTCATATTCGACGCGTTATAGGGGAACTTCCCGGTCGCGGCTTCGAGCAGCCACGCGCTCCAGAGGTCGGAGCCGAAGCGGATGGGGAGGTAGGTCGAGATGCCCTGCGGATAGTAGCCCGCCTTATAATACTCGTTTCTGACCGGGACGTACTCCTGATAGACCCGACCCGCGATATACTTGTACCAGGTCGGCTCGTCGTCGTAGATCGCGATCGCGAAGGCGAGATAGTCGCGCAAGATCTGCCGCTCGCATCCGTGCCCGGAGACCGCGCCCTGATCGGACGGCGGGAAACCGACCTCCATACCGGGACCGCACTTCTTTTCGACGCCGATGATGAACTGTTTCTTGTCGGCGGCGGTCAGGAGGTTATAGCACCAGTCGTAGACCTGCGCCGTCGTGAACATCACTTCGCCGTAGCGGCGGCAGGGGTCGCTGGTGTCCGCGATCTTGAAATTGGTGATGAATTCCTTCATCATCCGGATCGCGTCGTAGCCGTAGAGCGTGACGCCGGTCATCTGGTACAGATACGCCTTCGCCCGGATGGTCTGCAGGATCTCTTCCTTGTAATCCTCGCCGTCGTACCCCTGGGTATTTCCCTTGGGCACGCCCGATGT
>JAGCYR010000215.1 GCA_017960705.1 Clostridia bacterium
AGAAAAAATCAGATCACGCGCCGTTTTTCCGCCAGGGTCTCCCCGTCGAAGCGGATATAACTGAAACTGTACCCTCCGTCTTCAAGCCCCGCTTCGATCTTGTGACCGTCGATCTCGGCGGAGAGGGTATGTGCGACCTCAAAAACCGCCTTCATCTCGGCGTAGACCCGCCCGTTGACGATCAACTCGTTCACCTTTTTTAAGCGGCGGTAGACGATCTCGTATTTGTCTTCGGTCGCTTCAAGCAGGATCCGTCCGCGTTTGGTCATATCCGCGTCGCGCAGCGGCGGGGTTCCTTTGCCGCGGAATTTCGGGCTTTTCGCTTTGCCGTCGCGTACGCGTTGGCGAGTCTTCTCCTTTTTTCTTCCTATCCGATCGATCTGAAGCAGGATCAGGAGAATAAGCGAAAGCCCGATGAACATCACGCCGATCCAAAAGGAGTCTTTGTGACCCGCGTAGATCGCGGTCTGGGACCCGTCGAAGTCCAGCAGAACGGCTGTCCCCGTGCGGATCTCGATCACGAGTTCGATCTTGGGATTGACGAGCAGCCGCAGTTCCGTTCCCGTTTCAAGCGCGGTCAGGGCTGCTTCGAGATCGTTTGTGACCGTGTCCGGATAGAGCCGGTATTCGGCGCCGTCCGAGAACGCGACGGTATGATCCTCGCTGCGGTAGGTTTCGAACGACCCGGTATAGGTCTGGGCGCTTTCCCGTTTGATCGGCGCGTACTTGCGGGTCTGATAGATGAGAAACGATCCGAGCGCGGTCGTGATCAGAAAGATCGCCAGTTGCAGGATCAAACTCTCCCGGATGACCCGCAACGCCGTGTCGAATACGTCTTCGTCTTCTCTTCTTTGCATGACAACCTCGTTTCCGTTCTTTGCTCTATCCAGTATATCACATCCGGGCGCCAAACGCAAGTTTTTTCCAAAACGCCCCGAAAAAGGGCGGACGGTTTTGCTTTTTCGGTTCCGTTTCGCTTGACTTTCCATAGCAAAATGGTATAATAGGAACGAAAAGGAAACGCCGCTTCGGCACAAAAGAAAGGGAGATTCAAATGAAAAACAAACTCGGGATCGCGGCAGCCTGCCTGTCGGGGGTCAAGGAGATCGACGCGCTCGATTTGATCCGCGACGCGGGGTTTGAGTCGGTCTTCTCGGAGGACAACGATCCGAAGACCGTGCTCGCGATCCGTGAAAAGTGCGACAAGCTGGGTCTTGTCATCGACTCGCTCCACGCGCCGTGGAGAGGGGTGAACGATATGTGGCTGGAGGGCGACGCGTGCAAAGCCCTGCTCGACGGGATCTACCTCTCGGTCGACGCGGCGGCGGGCGCGGGTATCCCCGCGATCGTCACGCACGTTTCGTCCGGCTGGTTCCCGCCCGAGATCTCGCGGATCGGCTACGAGCGCTTCGACGCGCTGGTCGACTACGCCGGGAAGAAGAAGGTCAAACTCGCCTTCGAGAACCTGCGTCGGCTTGGGCATCTCGCGGTTCTGATGGATCGCTACGAGCGGAACCCGTGGGTGGGCTTCTGCTACGACTGGGGACACGAACATTGCTACACCGAGGTCGTACCGTATATCGCCCTTTACGGCGACCGGATGCTGGTCACGCACATCCACGACAACTTCGGACGCGACCACGTCGACTATTACGCCGACCCCGACGCGCACCTGATGCCCTTCGACGGCAATATCGACTACGCCGACATCATGACGCGGCTGCGGAAGACCGACTACGCGGGCAGTCTGACCCTCGAACTCTTCCGCGAGGGCAAGTACGCCGATACCCCCGACCGCGAGTACCTCGCGATCGCCTTCGAGCGGCTGCAGCGCATCGTGTCGCTCGGCAAGTAAGGAGAACGCAGTGGAGACCTTTATCTGGCTGGCTGTGACGCTCCCGCTCCCCTTGATCTTGTTCGGGCTCGCTCTCTTCGCGTGGTTCCGCAAAACCCCGATGTGGTTTTTCGCCGGGATCCCGGGACCCGAGGTGACCGACGTCCGCGCCTTCAACCGGAAAAACGCCGCGATCTGGGCGTGCTTCTCGCTCCCGTTCTTCGCGGCGGCGGGCGTCGGGATCGTCTACCGGCTCGCAGCGGCGGCGATCATCCTCGCCGGATGCCTGATCGGGATCCCCCTGACCGTCTTCGCGTATCACAAGGTTTGCAAGAAATACGCGAAGCCGGAATAAAACGATCGCAAAAAGCGACCGCAAACACGACAGTAAACACGACCGCGGCGCACCGAACGGTGCGCCGCGGATTTCGTTTCAGTCTGTCCAGACGAATGTGGAGTTCAGATCCTTTTCTCCGTTGTCGATCAGCAGATTCTGCCCCGACATGGAGCGGTTGGTGAGCGTTAAGAAGATCACCCAGTCCGCGATCTCGTCGACGGTCGCCCACTTTTTGAGCGGCGTGACGTCCATGATCTTTTGCCAGAGGGCGGGATCTTTGATCACCGGGTCGTTCGATTCGGTCAGCACCCCGCCCGGGGAGATCGCGTTGACCGTCACGCCGCGCGGGGCGAGCCGGATCGCGAGGTTCTTCATATACCCGACCACCCCCGCTTTGGACGCGGCGTAGACGGGGAACTCCTGTCCCGTGATCGCAGACGCCGAGGCGTTGAAGAGCACCGAGCGCAGAGCGGGCGACGCGCAGTATTTTTCCGCGGCGTTCATCGCGCCGACGAGGTTGGTTTCGATATCGTTCTCCCCGTTCTGCGTCCCGGCGTTGATAAAGAGGATCGCGGCGTCGGGAATATCGGGCAGCGTTTCGGGCTTGCGCACGTCGGCGACGACGTGGTGATACCGTTCGTTTTCAATGGCAGCGGGCAAAAGATCGATCCCGTAGACCGTATGCCCGAGCGAAAGGAACCGTTCCGCGACCGTCTTTCCGATCCCGCG
>JAGCYR010000021.1 GCA_017960705.1 Clostridia bacterium
CGGGGGTTTGTTGGTGGGGGGGGGGGGGGGGGGTCGCGGTTGTGGTCGTCGCGGGCGCGGCGGTCGTTTGCGCTGCCGTGGTCGCGTCGGCGGTCTGCTCTGCGGTGGTCGCGGCGGCGCCCTTCTTCCCGCAGGAAGCGAACGCGAAGACGCACAAAACGAGGCACAGAACAAACGCGAGGGTCAGAGTTGCTCTTTTCATTCGTTTTTCCTCCTTTTCGCCGGACGGAACGTATCCGCCCGCCTTTGAGTTCATTATACTATAAGGATGCATAAAAAGCAACATCAACGGCGTTTAGCGTCCGAAAATCGGCACAATGAACAAACAGAGCAGCGGATTATTGGGCAGGATCGACAAGCAAAAACCGCCGCGCAGGAAAGCGCGGCGGAATGAATTGCGATCTGTGATCGCGTAAATTGCGGGCTCGCCCGCGTGAATTGGCGCTGCGCGCCGTGAATTGTCGCGCAAACGCGGCGTTGTGAATCACTTGTACAGTTTCAGGGTCTCGTTGTAGCAGTTGACGAGGTCGCGGAGCAGGTCGAACTGCTTGAAGTCGGAGCGGTAGGCGATATTGATCTCGCGCATCATGGACAGATTCTCGACCGGGAGGGTGACGATCTTCCCTTTTTTCAGTTCGTCGAGGCAGGCGCTGCGCGCGAGGATCGACACGCCGAAATCGCGGCGGATCAGGTCCTTGATGGTCGCGATGTTGTCGACCTCGAGGATGACATCGAAGTCGCTGATGCTCATATTGTTGCTCTCCAGATGCGCGACGAACAGGTTGCGCGTCCCGGAGTTCGGCAGCCGCAGGATCATCCGCTCGCGCATCAGCTCGTTCAGCGTTACCATCCCCTTCTTCGCGAAAGGATGATCGGGCGAGACCGCCAGCACCAGATAGTCGGTGTCCAGCATCATATAGCGGAGACCCGGATCGTTGGTCCGCCCCTCCACGATCGCCAGATCGATCTCATAAGATTTCAGCATCGTATAAAGATTATTTATGGAATCGGTAATCATCTTTATATTTACGCGGGGGTTTTGAGAACCGTAACTGGCGAGCGCCTCGGCGATCGGGTTGCTCTCCGCGGTGTGCGTGACCCCGATGGTGAGCCGGGTCACCTGCGCGGCGACGTCCGAGAGCGACTGGCGTAAAGAGGCGTAGATCCCCGCCAGCTTCTGGGCGCATTTCACGATCTCGTCGCCCTCTTTGGTGAGAACCAGCTTGCCCCTGCCCCGGTCGAAGATGGTCACGTTGAGTTCCTCTTCGAGCGCCTTGACGTGCTGGCTGACCGCCGGCTGAGTCACGTTGAGCTCCCGCGCCGCGGCGACGAAACTGCCACATTCCACAACTTTTAACAGCGAATAAACGCGATTATCGAGCATCTTTTCCTCCATATATAACGATTTGTTATAAGCGGTAATGAAATAATAATTTGACATTATTGAATCTGCGCGTATAATTATACCATAACTATATTTTTTGTCAAGTGGGGATGCATATTCCCTTTTTTATTCTTTTCAGGAGAGGAGGTCTGCCGCGATATGAATCGGGAAAAAGAGAGATACCTGTTCGAATCCAGCCCCGTCTTCCGGGCGATCGTTTCGCTTGCCCTGCCGTCGGTCCTCGGGCAGATCATCCTCGTCATCTACAACATGGCGGACACCTATTTCGTCGGGCTGACCGGCTCGGACGAAAAGCTCGCCGCCGTGACCGTCTGCATGCCGGCGTTCATGTTCCTCTCCGCCGTCGCCAACCTGTTCGGGATCGGCGGCGCGAGCGTGGTCTCCCGGATGCTGGGTTCCGGCAAGCGGGATCAGGCGCGGATGGCGTCTTCGTTCGCGTTCTGGGGCTGTGCGTTCACCGCCGGGATCTATTCGCTCGGGGTCTTCCTCTTCGCCGACCGCTTCGTCGACCTGCTCGGCGGCAGCGATCCGATGATCCATCTGTGGGCGAAGGACTACCTCTGGATCGCCGTCGCGGCGGGGGGCGTCATCACCGCGACCAACACGCTGCTCTCCCATCTGATCCGCTCGGAGGGACGGTCGCTACAGGCAAGTCTCGGGATCGTGATCGGCGGGCTCTGCAACATCGCGCTCGACCCGGTCTTTATGTTCGTGATCCTGCCGCGCGGCAACGAGGTGCTCGGGGCGGCGCTCGCCACCATGTTCTCGAACGTCGTGACGCTGATCTATTACACCATCTTCATTATCTCCCACCGCCGGAAGCTGATCCTCTCGGTCAAGCCGAAAGCCGGAATGTTCAAAGGCGGGATCCCGCGCGACGTCATCGTGATCGGCATCCCCGCGTGTCTGATGACCCTCTGCGAGAATATCTCCTACGCCATCCTCGAAAAGCTGATGTCCGCGTACAACACGGCGCCGCTGACCGGGATCGGCATCGCGAAGAAGGTCAATATGCTGGCGCACAGCGTGGTGCGCGGCATGGCGCAGGGCGTGCTGCCCCTGATCGGATACAACTACGCGTCGGGCAACCGTACCCGGATGCGGAAGGTCGTGCGACTCTCGGCGACCGTCTCGCTTGCCGTTTCGCTCTTCTGCATGGGCGCGGGACTGCTCTTCGCGCGGCAGCTGATCGGTATCTTCATCCAGGGCGAAGGCTCCGCCTCCCTCTCCTACGGCGCGGCGTTCCTCCGCATCCTCTGCGTCGGCGCTCCCTTCTCCGCTTGGGCGTACACCGTCATCTCGTTCTTCCAGGCGACGGGGCACATGGAACGGTCTCTGATCCTCGCCCTGCTCCGCAAGGGCATCCTCGATATCCCCCTGATGTTCGTTCTGAACCGGTATTTCGGGCGCTACGGGCTGGTCAGCGCGACCCCCATCGCGGACGTGGTCTGCTGTATTACCGCCGCCGCCCTGTTCCTCGTCTTCATCGCCCACCACGGGAAAGACAAACTGGAACGAATGGCGCTGCGAGACGTGTAACGCGAATACATAAACAACCGGGAGCCCCGCGGGGCTCCCGGTTGTTTATATTCTCGGCGAGGCGGTGTTCTTGACCCGCAGGATCATCCGCCCGACCGGATCCGCGACGTTCTTCAGCGTGACGGTCTGCTCGGGATTCTGTCCGGGCAGAAGGACGAAGAACTCGTGGACGAACGCCTGCCCGACGTTCTCGATCCCGGTGAAATCAAGCGTGACCTCCCGGAAGTCGCGGATCATACCGAACAGCCGCCGCGCCTCCGAGCGGGAAACGGGATAACCGTTCGGGAACAAATGCGCCATCGGGATCTCGGTCTTGCTGAATCCCGTCTCGACGTCCGAGAAGCGGTCGAACACGTCTGCCGATCGTTTGGGGCTGGTATTTGAGAGCGCCATATAAACGACGGTCCCACCGGAAGAATCGTCCGGCAAATCGGATTGTGCGTCGGAGAAATCGCTGCGCGTGAAAACGACGCCCGACGACAGGATCGCGAAACGATCGAGCAAGTGGGAGGTAAAGAAGATCCCCTCTCCCGTATGCCGTTCTTTTGCCGTCGTAAAACGTCCCGCAAGAAGATACCCCGCGCACTCGCGTTCGGGGACGTCCTCTCCGGTCGTTTCAAAAAGGTAATTGCGGATGTTCTTAAAAATACCGATCCCGTCGTCGACGATCACGATCCGCGTCTCCAGCGCATTTTCCGTGAAACTGCAAGCGATCGTCTTCGCGCCGGAATGTTCGATCGCGTTGTTCATCATCTCGGTAAAGCAGTAGTACCAGATCCGGTAGACGTTCTGCGGCACGCCGGCAAGGAGGGGCTCGATATCCTTCTGAAAGATACGATCCTCCGACAGTTTCGCGTCGGTCCCGTAGGTGAATTGAACCCGCTTCTCCGGCAGGGACATCCCCGTTCTCTTTTCGGGGTCGCGGATCAGTTTTCCGTCGCGGATCAACCGCTGCACGTAGTTGTAAACCGTAGACGTGGAAACCGAGAAGGTGTCCACCGTTTTCTTTGCGTATCTCGGGTCGTCCCGGTCGATCAGCTGCAGCAGGTACAGGAGTATTCTTTCTTTATTGTCTTTCATTTCTGCTCCTCCTTTTCCACAATTATACTCCTATTATTCCAATTTGTCAAGATTATATTCCATTTTTTTCTTGCTTTTGTTCCAAAACAAAACGATGAATGAAAGGAGAGGGCTCCCCGGAAAAGGGAGCCCTCTCGGTTGCTACGGTTGGTTATCCGCCGCTTCCGGTGGGATCGGTGTACGTGTCGGTGTAGGTCGCGCCGCCGTAGGTCGCCGTGGCGGTGTAGACGTCGCCTTCCTTCGTGACGGTCGCCTCGACGGGCTCCGTATGGTCGCCGTTACGCGAGCAGACCAGGATCAGTTCCGCGGTGTAACCGCCCTCGCCGTCCTCGTACCAGTCGAAGTGATCTTCGAGATAGTCATGTCCCTGCGCCGTGATCGAAACGGTCACGTTCTTTGCAAAATCCAACTCGTCCCAGTAGATATAGTACTGAGCGCTTCCGCCCTCGCAGAGGTCGATGAACGTCGGTTCGATCTGCGACGCTTCGTAGGTCACCTCTTCGCCGCAGACCGAGCAAACGAGGGTCACGGTGGCTGCGGTGATCTCACCCGTTTCATCATCCTGCGTGAATTCGTAGATCACGCCGTCGACGTCTTCGTCGGGATCGGGCGTCGGGAAATCGTGCCCCGTCGCGGTCTGCTCTTCGGTGACGGTCCGGGTGTCGGTATAGGTCTCGCCCTCCCATTCGACCGACGCGGTATAGAGCGTATAGGCGTCTTCAAGACAGGTCGCTTCGTGATGGGTTTGGGTCATCGTCGCCTCAAGCTCGACCACGTGGTCCTCGTTGTGACTGCAGGTGACGGTCGCCGTCGCGCCGAGGTAGGTGTCGTCGCCGCCCGGGGTCCACTCGAAGACGGGTTCGCCGTAATCGTGTCCCTGCGGCGTGACGGTGACGGTCACGTACTTCTCGAACTCGATATCCTCCCAGAAGAGGTAGTACTCGGCGGAGCCCTCGTACTCGCAGACGTCGAGGAGTTCGGGCACCATCCGTTCGATTGTCGCCTCGAGCGTTTCCTCCTCTCCGCAGACCGAGCAGACGCGGGTCATGGTGGCGGAGACGATCTCGCCGTTGTCGGCGTAGACGTAGTTAAAGGTCACGCCGTCGACGTCGCCGTCGGGTGAGGGTTCGGGATACTCGTGTCCGAGCGCGGTTTCGGGTTGGTCGACCCTCCGCTCGTCGGTGTAGGTCTCGCCCTCGTATTCGACCGTTACGGTGTAGACCGTGTAGGCGTCGCTCAAACAGTTCGGCGCGTGTTCGTCGGTCTCCATCGTCGCTTCGCGTTCGAGCGTATGATCGCTGTTGTGACGGCAGGTGAAGATCGCCGTCGCGCCGAGGTAGGTATCGTCGCCGCCCTCGTTCCACATAAACGTCGGCTCGTAGTAATCGTGTCCGAGCGGTCCGACCGTGGCGGTCTCGTATCTGCTGTACTCCAACTGATTGCTTTCGTACTGACGCCCGTACTCCCAGAAGAGGTAATACTCGGCTTCGCCGCCCTCTTCGCAGAGGTTCTCTTCGGACGACATCACTTCGATCTCGGTCGCGTGCAGCGTCACCGACTGACCGCAGACCTCGCAGATCAGGGTCATCGTAGCGTCGGTAATTTCGCCGTTTGCGTTCTTGGTTAGCGTGAACGCGGATTCGTCGGGCTCGTTTTCATAGGGATCCGCGAACCGATGTCCGGGCGCAGAATGCTCCCATTCGAGCGTCTTCTCGTCTTGGTAGCTCACGCCGCCGTACTCCGCCGTCGCGCGATAGGTGGTAGTGGCGGGATCCTCGCAAGCCGCGCCGGTGTTTCCGATCTCGGTCATATCCATTTCCAGTTCGACGACGTGCGACGGGTCGTGCGAACAGGTCAGGATCAGGTTCACGCCGTCGTACCAGCCGTCCTGATTTTTGATCCAGTCGTACACCGCCTCATAGTCGTGTCCCGTCGGGGTGACGGGGACGGTCACGTATTTGGCGTATTCCATGATCCCGTCGGTATCCCAGAAGAGGTAGAACTCGGCTTCGGTATCCTCGCAGAGATTGGCGTCCCACGTCATCCGCTCGACCTCGGTCGCCGGGATGGTCTGCGATTCGTTACAGCGGAGACAGGTCAGGGTCAAGGACGCCGCCGTGACTTCCCCGCTCGCGTTCTTTGTCAGAGTGAACGCGCTCTCGTCGGGCTCCTCCGCGTAGAGATCGGGATACTGGTGTCCAAGCGCGGAATGCTCCCATTCGAGCGTTTTCTCGTCCTGATAAGACACGCCTTCGTGCTCCGCCGACGCGCGGTAGGTGGTGGTGGCGTCGTTCTCACAAGTCGCCTCGGTATTGCCGATCTCGGTC
>JAGCYR010000216.1 GCA_017960705.1 Clostridia bacterium
CGGCAAGAACAAGGACGACGCCGACGCCCCGTTCGAGCCCGCGCTCGACACCGAAACCGGCTGCAATATCACGGTGTTCGGGAGCTACGACAACATCGAGGCGCTGGAGGCGGAGTTCGACCGCTTCAACGAGTTCTATCCGAACGTGCGTCTTCGCTACGTGAAGCTCGACGACTACAACAACACGCTCGCGAACGCCCTCGACGGCAACGACAAAACCAACATCTTCTTCACGAACGCCGGGATGATCGGGAACCCGAGTTACGACGCTGTGTTCGCCCACACGGAGGAGCTTTCGGACCCCGCCCTGAAACTGGGACTCGGTTGCATCCGTCCGGGTCTTATCAACCACGACGCGGACGGGCGCGTGCTGATGGTGCCGGTTTTCTCCCGCACCTACGGTATGCTCGTCAACTACGACCTGTTTGAAAGGGAAGGGCTCTCGGTCCCGACCACGTGGGAAGAGCTGCTTTCGGTCTGTCAGGCGTTCAAGGATAAGGGCTACGCCAGCCCCATGATGGGCTACAGCCAGAAATCGTCGAGCTGCCTGATGTACACGGTCGCCTATCCGATGTTTGCCGCCGCACTCGCCGACAATCCCGACGCGCTCGAGATGGCGAACGCGATGAACCCCGCGGCAGGGGAATATATGCGCGGTGCGCTCGAAGCGGTGAAACAGCTGATCGATACCGGCTGCGTCGATCTGACCGCATGCGACGAGATCGAGGACAACTATACGAAGGTGATCCTACGCTTCTTCGAGGGCGACGTCCCGATGATGATCTGCGCCGGCGACACCGTTTCCGGCACCAAGAAACGCGAGAGCCAGTCCGAGGCGTTCAAGAACGCGCCGTTTACCTACGCGTTCGCGCCCATCCCCGCGACGGCGGACGGCGGGTATTTCATCGACAGCCCGTCGGTCGAGTTCTCGGTCAACAAGGACTGCGACAACCTGGAAATGACGAACGAGTTTATGCGGTTCCTGATCTCGAAGAAGGAACTGAACCAGATGGCGTCGGTGAAGCGCCTCGTGACCCCGACGGCGGACCTGTCCTTCGACACGGTGTACGCCCCGTTCGGCAAGGTTCCGGCAAGCCGCACCATCTCCCCCGAAGTGATCGGGATCACCGATCCGCTTACGGTTCAGATCCGTATCGCAGCGTTCAAGGTCGGTAAAGGCGAGTTGACCGTCGACCAAGCCGTCGCACAGTACGGAACGCTAGAGTAGTAAAACAGAAAAAACCGCCGGCGTGCCGGATCTGTGAAATGGCAAGGAGAATCGACACATGAACGTCGCGATCCCGATAAACGAAATGCAAAAAGAGCCCGGAGCCGAACGAAAACGGAAAATACTGATCGTCGAGGACGAGTTCGTCAACCGCGAGATCCTGATCGCCATCCTGGATGCGGAGTACGAGATCATCGCGGTCGGGTCGGGCGCGGAAGCCGAGGCGTCGCTTCTTTCGCTGTCGCGGGAGATCAGCCTCGTTCTGCTTGATTTGAACCTGCCCGACCGGCACGGTCTCGACATCCTCCGCGAAATGAAGGAGAATCCGCTGACGGCGAAGATCCCCGTGATCGTTCTGACGTCCGATAAGGAAGCCGAGGTCGAGAGCCTCAACATCGGCGCGATCGACTTCATTCCGAAGCCGTACCCCATTCCGAAGATCGTACAGGCGCGCGTCAAGCGCACCATCGAGTTCTCGGAGGACCGCGACCTGATCCGCGAGACCGAGTACGACCATCTGACCGGTCTGTATACGCGGGAGTACTTCTACCGTTACGCGGAGCAGTACGACGTCTTTCATCCCGACGTTCCGACCGACGCGCTGGTCCTTGACGTCAATCGCTTCCAGATGATCAACGAACGTTTCGGCAAACAGTACGCCGATCAGGTACTGATCCGGATCGGGCAGGCGATCGTCGCGTCGGTCGGGGAGGCGGGCGGGATCGCCTGCCGCCGCAGTGCCGACACCTTCCTCGTCTACTGTCCGCACCTCACCGATTACCACGCGGTTCTCGACGCGATCATCGCCGCCGCGTGCGGGGACGATAAGGGAAGGATCCGCATTCGCCTCGGCGTCTCGGCGGAAACCGAAAAGACGGTGGAGATGCAGACGCGTTTCGACCGTGCGAAGATCGCCGCCGACACCGTCCGCGGGAGCTTTACCGACTGCATCGCGTTCTACGACAACGCCATGCACGAAAAAGAAATCTACGACGAACGTCTGCTCGACGAGTTCCCGCGCGCGATTGCCGAAAAGCAGTTCGCGGTCTATTTCCAGCCGAAGTTCGACGTCCGCCCCGACACCCCGGTTCTTTGCGGCTCGGAGGCGCTGGTGCGCTGGATCCATCCCGAACTCGGTATGATCTCGCCCGGCGTATTCATCCCGCTATTTGAAAATAACGGCTTGATCCGTATGCTCGACCGCTACGTCTGGCGGGAGACGGTCTCGCAGATCGCCGCGTGGAAGAAGCAGTTCGGCAGAACCGTTCCCGTGTCGGTCAACGTTTCGCGGATCGATATGCTGGACCCCGATCTTGTCGAAACGCTCCGCGACCTCGTTATAAACGGCGGGCTCGACTTTTCCGACCTGCACCTTGAGATCACCGAATCCGCCTACACCGAGAACGCGCGGCAGATCATCGATACGGTGAATCAGTTGCAGAAGATCGGATTCGTGATCGAAATGGACGATTTCGGTTCGGGGTATTCCTCCCTGAATATGATCGCCACCCTGCCGATAGACGTTCTGAAACTCGATATGCTATTCATTCGGAGCGTGTTCCGGGAGAACGGGAACCTTAGAATGCTGAAAGTGATCGTAGAGATCGCCGAAACCCTGTCGGTTCCGATGATCGCGGAGGGCGTCGAGACCGCGGAACAGTTAAACACCCTGCGTGAAATGGGATGCGATATGGTACAGGGGTACTATTTTTCCGCGCCGAAACCGGCGGCGGACTTTGAAAAATTCATCCGCGAATGGCTCCAAATAAAAGAGCCTAAGAGCGTTTGAAAGGGGGCGGAAGTATGCTGACGCTTGAAAAACTCCGCGCGTTCGGCGCAAACGTTGACGAGGGGATGCAGCGCTGCATCAACAACGAGTCGTTTTACCTGATGCTGACGGAAAAGGCGATCCGCGATCCGGGGTTCGAAAAACTGTTGGAGGCGGCGGAAAACGGGGACCTCGACCGGGGGTTTGAGCTTTCCCACGCCTTGAAGGGCGTGACCGCGAACCTCGCCCTGACCCCGCTGTTCGCCCCGATCGCCGAACTCACCGAACTATTCCGTAACAAGGCGGACGCCGATTACGTTTCGCTGGTTAAGGCGATCCTTGCAAAGCGCGACGAACTGACCGCTTCGGCAGGATAAAACAAACCGCAATCTGTTATACAGTCTTTGAGAGGCACAGCGTATGATCCGAACCAGACTTCTTTCCGTTCTGTCCGTCCTTCTTTTGTTTGGTTTGTCCTTGATATCCTGTCAGGTGACCCGAAGCGACGGGCACGACCGGATCGCCGATGGTGACCCCCGCCTCCTCCTCACCGAGCCGACCGCAGGTTGGTATCTGTCGCCCGACGGAAGCGCCATCCTCTACCGCCCCAAAACCGAGCCGGAAAGATTAATGTCCCAAACAATGCCGTGATTACGGGCAATTATTCGTTTTAACGACCCCCCAGTAGGTTTAAACATCTCAAGGCAATTTTAACCACCCCGGGGTAAGAGGTGGGTAAGTTCTATTAAAATATTCTACTCAACACAAAAATCACAGGGCAGACAATTGTCTGCACTGTGATTTTTAGTATCGCGATGCGGATATGTCGGCAATTCATTTTCACGCCGAACCGTTCCGGATGTTTTCGATGGACTCGGTCGAGCCGGTCCCGTCGTCGTCCGGTGCGCGGAACTCGCCCTTGTCGACCAGGCGCAGGAACGCTTCGACCACGGGCTCGGAAAGCTGCGCTCCCGCAACCTCCCTGATGATGGAGACGACACGGTCGAAGTTCATACGCGAGCGGTAGGGACGGTTGGAATACATAGCGTCGAAGCAGTCCGCCAC
>JAGCYR010000217.1 GCA_017960705.1 Clostridia bacterium
CCCGACGTGAAGACGGTCAGGGCGTCGGGACCCGCGACCAGCGAAACGACGGCGTCGCTCCCCTCTCCGTCGCGGAAATACTGATAGACCCCGAAGTACCCCGCGTCCATATTCCCGGCGGCGGTCCGGCAGGAATAGAAGACCACGTCGGGGATCGACGGGTTGCCCGACAGGAACAGCCGCCCGTCGTAGACCGTGATAAGGCGGCAGCCCCGGATCATCCCCGCGATATCCCCGCGGTAACCGGGGATCGCGTCGCACACCGATTCGGCGCCGGGACGGCGGTCGGAACACGAGACCGTGACGACAAGACGCCCGCCGCGGAGTTTTCGTCTGTCCGCGGTCGTGACCGTGACCGAAACGACTTTCTCGCTTTCGCAGGCGACCGAATAGACCGGATCGCCCGTCGAAGTATGAAGGGTCGCGCCGTCGAGCGTAACGCCGGTCACAGCGTCCGCCGGCTCGTCGAGGGTCAGCGTATAGGCGTCCCCGAACTCGCCCGCCCCCTCCGACCCGTTGATTGGGGTGAGCGACGATAAACACGAGTTTCCGAGGATCGAGACCCCGACTTCCGCGTCGAAATCCGCGCCGCCGTAGTGCAGCGTGGTCAGCGCCGAGCATCCGTAGAAGGCGTAGCTCTGCACCGTTTTGAGCGTGCCGGGGAGGACCAGGGTCGTGAGCGCCGAACACCCGCGAAAGGCGTTCAGCCCGATCCGGGTCAGTTCCTCCCCGCCCGAGAACGCGGTGAGAGCGGTGCAGTTCCGGAACGCGGAGGCGTCGATCCGGGTGATCCCGTCGGGGCAGATCACGCCCGTTACGGTCACGTTGCCGTCGAAGGCGTGTCTGCCGATCGCGGTCAGCCGAAGGGTCTCCCCGTCCACACGGACGGTCTCGGGCAGATAGACGTCGCCCGAAGCAGTCGCCGCGGAGACCAGGATTGCCTCGCCCTCCCTGCTCCCCTTCCCGTATCGGATCTCCCCCGCGGAATACCCGCCGGGATCGGACAGATCCGCCGCGCTCCGGTAGACGTTTGAGAGCAGGTTTGCCGGTTCGTAGGGCTCGCCGTTCAGGATACAGGTCGGGACGTAGCCCTCGACCGCCTGACTGACGAGCAGGCTGTCGGTCCCGGCGTACGGGACCTCCCGGACGCGGACGAAATGCGTCCCGTCGAGAATGTAGAAGCAGTCCTCGAAGGCGCATCCGCGGCTCTCGCCGTTCGAGAGCGTCAGGTTCGGGAAACGGCGCTTGGTCCCGTCGTCGGCGCGGACCAGCCAAAGTTCGGTCCCGGCGTGGACCAGCCATCTGTGCCCGACGGTCTCGCCGTAATGCACCACCCCGTCCGAGAACGGAAAGACCCCGTTGATCTTTCCCGTAAAAGTCCCGTGAAGGCGGAATCCGGGGACGGTCCGCCACGAAGGTTCGCCGGGGACCGCGTAGTCGCGGTAGAGGTTGACCGTTTCGGTCGGTCTGCCCCCCGTCCCCGCCGGGTCGAATCCGGAGGACGCGCCGATCCTGCGGTGGGTGATCCTTGCCATCCGTATCCCTCCTTACCAGCCGTTCCCGCGCACCGCGAAAGCCCCGTCGAAACGGCGGAGTGAGGCGCGGAGAGCGGCGTATTTGCGCAGATAGACCTCGTAGTAGAACCGCGCTTTTTCGGGCGCGTCGTCAAGCCAGAGGAACGAGGCGACGAGCTCCGGGAGCAGAGCGGCGACAGCGGGCTCCAGCGGGATCTTTGCCGTCGGTCCGTCGCTTTCCGAGACGCTTTCGGGCGAGAGCCGGACCACCGCGGTATATTCCCCCGCGGGGGCGTTCGCCGGAAGGAGCAGGGCGTCGCCCGACGTCTTGTATTCCCCGGTATAGGGCGCGTGGTGAAACTCGACGAAGGGCGCTTCGAACGCGAAGAAGTCGGGGCGCTCGTCTTTGACGCGGTAGGAGAGATACCCGCTCTCGTCAAACAGTCCGTCCGCCGCGTCGGAATCAAAGGCGCGGACCGAGAGGATATCGCAATCCCCGCCCCCCTCGCCGTCGGTTATAAGAAGCGTTCCCGCCCCCTCCACCTTCCGGCAGAAGGTCGCCGTCCGTCTCCCCGTCGAGAACGGGAAATCATAGTCGCCGTTCCCGTCCCTGAGCGTCAGGACCCCCTTCCCCGAAACCCTTGCGGAAAATGCGCGCGCCGAGTCGGGAAGGGAGACCGAAACGATCTCCCCGGGACTCTTGCGGATCGGGGAAAAGGCGGGGAGCAGATCGGCGGGAGGACGGTGGTAAAAGACCACCCGCGCCGTACGGGGGGAGAGCGCGTCGAGCTCCGCGATCCCGCGGTTGAGCGCCGGGATGAATCCGCGGCGGATCGCCTCGTCGTTCAGACGGGTCTCGAAGCCGAGATAGGCGACCTCCGCCTGCAGCTCCCCGACCGTCATATCGCGGTCGCCCCCGAGACCGCGCTCGCGCTGTCGACGGCGAGCAGGATGTGCTTGTAGGTGCCGAATCCGACCCCGAAGCGGCATCTGCCGTTCCAGATGTAGTTGCCGGTGTGGTTGTCCACCCAGTTGGTGACGGTCAGGGGGATCCGGTTGAAGAACAGGTTGCCCGCGAGGTTCTTGTTCGCTTCGCTCGACATGACCATACAGCGGTCGTCGGTGGTCTGCCAGCCGGGGAGGATCACGATGTTCCAGTTCCCGTAGTGCAGGTTGACGTCGTTGTAGCCGTTGCCGAGCGAGCCGTCGGAACCGCAGACCTTCTTCGCGATCATCTCGGCGGCGGGGCGGTTGCCGGGCAGGATCAGCGTGTCGGCGGTGTAGCCGAGGGGTTCGCCGTTCTCGTCCTTCATGTTCCGGAGCTTCACGGCGAGGTCGGCGAGCGCCTCCTCAAAGATCGAGGTCGAGAGCGTCCGCGTGCCGCCCGAGGACATCCCGAAGATATCGCCCCAGTAGTAGTTCGACTGCGTACCGGAGGCGCGCTGTCCGCCCCAGCGGTGCGCGTTGCTGAACAGCGCCAGCCCGTCGGGAGTGGTCAGATCCAGCGTCGCCCGCGCGAAGGTGCCGCTCGCCGCGGTGCCGTTTGCCAGCGCGTACTCGCAGATCTTGTTCTGGGTCTTGAAATAGGCGCGGGTGAAGTTCTCCGCGCGGCGCTTCGCGTCGGCGGCGACCCCGTAGCGGGCGTCCTCCATCATCTGGGCGGTGACGGTGAACTCCTTCATGAACTGGATGTGCTCGATGAACTTTTTGTAGGTCTCCGAGAGATCGTCGTTTTCGGCGCCGGCACCCTCCTCGACCGAGGTGAAGACCCCGAACTCGTTCTGCCCGACGACGGTCTCGCCGAAGCGGTCGGAGGTCTCGACGTTAAAGAGCCAGTCGCGGACGCCCCCCTGCTTGGTGAGGTTGTCCGACTCGTGCTCGATGATC
>JAGCYR010000218.1 GCA_017960705.1 Clostridia bacterium
AACTCTATATCGAGGGAACGATCAAGTCCGACGTCCCCGCGACCAAGGCGGGTAAAGTCGGGCGGGTGCTCTGGTGCGTTATTCTCTTCCCCGTCCACTTGGTATTTTTCCTTCTGATCGGGTCGGCGCGCCTGATCCGGTTCGCCCTTCGGAAAGAAACCCCCGCTTCTCTGGGAAAAAACCTCCGTCGGCTGATGATCGGTCGGCTGAAATGCGAGAAGAAGTGACCGATTGTGTTTAGACGATAACGCTCTTGCATTGTTTACGTCTTTTCCGGGACGTCGAAGGACGCCGTCCCCTACCGCTGGCGCGGGTGAAAAAGCGATTCTGCCGCGGACGCGGAAAAAGATAAAAAAAGAACCTCCGGCGGGTCAACCGGGGATTCTTTTTTATGATTACGCCATTTTGTTGAACTTGAGGGTGAAAGCGCTCTTGCGGTGAGCGGCGGCGTTCTTGTGGATCACGCCGTGGGCGACCGCCTGATCGACCTTCTTGACGGCGAAGCGATACGCTTCGGACGCCTTCTCTTTATCGCCGGACTCGACCGCTTCGTCGAACTTCTTGATCGCGGTCTTCAGCTGGCTTTTGATCATCTTGTTCCGCAGGGTCTTCGCCTGCGTCACGAGCACGCGCTTCTTCGCGGATTTGATATTCGGCATTATGCCACCTCCAAATAATTAAAACAAAGCGGTTTCCCCGCCCGGCGACGCCGACTGAGAGGGTGCGGCGAAGGGAGCGGTTCGGGCGCCTTATTTTTTTACCGATCTATGTTACCACAGTTTTTCTTAAAATGCAAGTGTTTTTCCGAAAAAAAACGAGGTTTTTGAAAAAAGAGGCGGCGAAGGCGGGATTTTCCTTATAAAATATGAAAAAACGCTTGACAGACCGTGCGCGTTGTGCTATACTTGTAAAGCAAATCGGTTTACACCCGCCGCCAGTGGAGGAGAAAGCGTATGTTTGCGAAGGATATGACCGTCGGGTATCTGCTCGATTTTTACGGCGAGATCCTATCCGACCGGGCGCGGCGGATCACCGAACAGTACTACTGCGACGACCTCTCGCTGTCCGAGATCGCGGAGAACGAGGGCATCTCCCGGCAGGGGGTGCGCCACACCATCAAGCACGCGGAAGAATCTCTCCGCTTTTACGAAGAGAAACTCGGGCTTGCCGCGCACTTCGCGGACATTAAAGAGAAAGCAGAGGAGATCGGGCGGCTCGCCGACACCCTCTCCGATTCGACCGATCCGAAGGCGACCGCCGCCGCGAAAATGATCGCGGACGCAGCCGATGGGATCGTCTCCATTTTCTAAAACAGGAGGAACGCCGTGTTCCAGAGCTTGACCGAAAAACTTGCGAACGCATTCAAGTGTTTCCGCAATAAAGGAAAACTGACCGAAGCCGACGTGCGCGAGGGGATGCGCGAAGTCAAGCGCGCCCTGCTCGAAGCTGACGTCAACTTCAAGGTCGTGCGCGACTTCATTTCCGAGGTGACCGAACGCGCCGTCGGAAGCGAAGTGCTCGAGAGTCTGCTCCCCGCGCAGCAGATCGTCAAGATCGTAAACGAAGAACTTATCAAACTGATGGGCAGCGAGACCGCGAAACTCGAGATCTCGCCGAAACCGCCGACGGTGGTCATGATGGCGGGTCTGCAGGGCGCGGGCAAAACCACCCACGCCGCCAAGATCGCCAAGCTGATGAAGAGCAAGGGCAAGAACCCGCTGCTCGTCGCCTGCGATATCTACCGTCCCGCCGCGATCGACCAGTTGAAGATCGTCGGAGAGGCGGCGGGGATCCCGGTCTTCTCGCTCGGGAACAAAGTCAGCCCGGTCGAGATCGCGAAAGCCGGGGTCGAACACGCAAGGAAAAACGGCTACGATATGGTGTTCCTCGACACCGCAGGGCGGCTCCACATCGACGACGAACTGATGGAGGAGCTCGAAAAGATCCGCGATCAGGTCGAGCCGACCGAGATCCTGCTGGTCATCGACGCGATGCTGGGTCAGGACGCCGTCAACGTGGCGAAGACCTTTAACGAACGGCTGGAGCTGACCGGCGTGGTGCTGACCAAGCTGGACGGCGACACCAGAGGCGGCGCGGCGCTCTCGGTCCGCTACGTGACCGGGAAACCCATCAAGTTCATCGGCACGGGCGAGAAGCTCGACATGATCGAGCAGTTCCACCCCGACCGGATGGCGTCGCGGATCCTCGGGATGGGCGACGTGCTCTCCCTGATCGAGAAAGCCGAAGCCGCCTACGACGCGAAGACCGCCGCCGAGATGGAAAAGAAGATGCGCGAGCAGACCTTCACGCTCGAGGACTTCCTCGTTCAGCTCCGGCAGCTCAAAAAGATGGGCAACCTCGAACAGATCCTCGGTATGATGCCCGGCGTCAACGCGAGCGCCCTGAAGGATGCGAACATCGACGAGAAGCAGACCGCGAAAACCGAGGCGATCGTCCTCTCGATGACCCCGAAGGAACGGATGGACCCCTCTGTGATCGGGGGATCGCGCCGCCGCCGGATCGCGAAAGGAAGCGGCACCACCGTCGAGGACGTCAATCGCCTGCTCAAACAGTTCGACCAGATGAAGAAACTGATGAAGCAGTTCTCCGGCAAACGCGGTATGCGTATCCCCGGGATGGGGAGATTCGGGGTTTGAGGATCCCTCTTCCCCGCTTGATACGGATTTGATCAAAATCAAATATAAATCTTTTTTTGGAGGAAATCAAAAATGGTCAGGATCAGACTCAGAAGAACCGGAAGCAAGAAGAACGCGAGCTACCGCATCGTCGTCGCAGACGAGCGTTCGCCCCGCGACGGGAGATTCATCGAGGAACTCGGTTACTACAACCCCCTCTCGAACCCCGTTGAACTGAAGGTGGACGTCGAGCGCGCGAACGACTGGATCAAGAAGGGCGCCCAGCCGACCGAAACCGTCAGATCGCTCCTGAAGAAAGCCGCCGAGTAAGACGGGTGGTATCGGAATGGATCTGAAACAGGTACTTGCCGACATTGCCCGCGCGATCGTCGACAACCCCGACGCCGTCACCGTTGAGGAGACCGTCGAGGGCAACGACGTGACGCTCGTTCTGCGCGTAGCGGACGACGATACCGGCATGGTCATCGGACGGAAGGGCCGCATCGCTCGTGCGATCCGCAGTCTGATGAAAGCCGCCGGGAACACCGAAGGCAAAAAAGTAAACGTCGAAATCGAGTAACGAAACGGGGACAGTCGTCTTTTGCGGCGAGTCCCCGTTTTCGCCCCGCAAAAAAACCGACGGGTATATTGCCCGGAAAGGATCGCTCTATGCCGAACTACCTGATGGCGCTGGATCAGGGGACGACCAGTTCCCGCTGCATCCTCTTCGACGCGAACGGAAAGATCGTCGCGTCCGCCGCGCACGAGTTCCCGCAATACTTCCCCCGCGAAGGATGGGTGGAACACGATCCGATGGAGATCTGGTCGACCCAGATCGGCGTCGCCTCCGAAGCCCTGCTCAAAACCGGGGCGACCTGGCGCGACGTGGCGGCGATCGGGATCACCAATCAGCGCGAGACCACGATCGTCTGGGATAAGAAGACCGGGGCTCCCGTCTACCGCGCGATCGTCTGGCAATGCCGCCGTACCGCCGGAAGATGCGAGGAACTGCGGGCGAAAGGGTACGCGGATATGATCCGGGAAAAGACCGGACTTCTCCCCGATCCCTACTTCTCCGCGACCAAGCTCGAATGGATCTTCCAAAACGTTCCCGACGCCCTTGAAAAGGCGAAACGGGGCGAGCTCTGCTTCGGGACGGTCGACTGCTGGCTGCTCTGGAAGCTGACCGGGGGTCGCGTCCACGCGACCGACGTCTCGAACGCCTCCCGGACTATGCTGTTCAATATCAAGACGTTGGATTGGGACGACGAGCTGCTGGAACTCTTCGGCATCCCGCGTTCGGTTCTGCCGACCGTACTTCCCTCTTCGGGGCTGTTCGGCTACGCGGATCCCGACGTGCTCGGTGCGGGCATCCCGATCACCGGGGTCGCGGGGGATCAGCAGGCGGCGCTCTTCGGAGAAGGGTGTCACACGCCGGGGACCCTGAAAAACACCTACGGCACGGGCGGATTCCTTCTGCTGAACACCGGGGAGACCCCCGTCTTTCAGGACAAGGGTCTGGTCACGACGGTCGCCTGGCAGATCGGGGACCGCGTCAAGTACGCGATCGAGGGCTCGGTCTTCGTCTGCGGCTCCGCGATCCAATGGCTACGCGATCAGCTGGGGCTGATCAAAAACGCCGCGGAGAGCGAAAAACTCGCCCGCAAGGTGGAAGATACCGCCGGGGTGTACCTCGTTCCCGCCTTCACGGGTCTCGGCGCTCCCTACTGGGATCCGACGGCTCGCGGGCTGCTTATCGGGATCACCCGCGCGACCAACCGGAATCATATCGTCCGCGCGACGCTTGAATCGATGGCGTACCAGACCGACGAGATGATCCGGCTGATGGAAACCGTCACCGGCAACGCGATCCCCGAACTCAAGGTCGACGGCGGCGCGTCCGCCAACCGTTTCCTGCTCGAGTTCCAGGCGGATCTGTCGGGGATCCCGGTCGTTCGTCCCGCCTGCATCGAGTCGACCGCCTTCGGCGCCGCCGCGCTCGCGGGGATCGGGATCGGGCTCTACAAGTCCGAAAAGGAGGTCGCATCTCTGATCTCCGCCGACACGCGGATCGAGCCGACGAAGGACGCCGCGTGGAGAAAAGAAAAGACCGACGCGTGGGAGAGAGCCGTCAAACGCTCGCTTTCCTGGTCGGACGCAAAATAACCGTTACAAAACAAA
>JAGCYR010000219.1 GCA_017960705.1 Clostridia bacterium
AGCGTCCAGACGATCTGGCTTGACGAGAAATACGGGGCGAGCAGCCGCGACGCGCCGAGCTCGACCGCCATCACGCTCATCCCCGAGAAAAACTCGGTCAGGTAGAGAAACCATTTTTTACGGATCATGGGCAATAATCCTTTCGCCGTTTTCTATCTTTGATTATACCGCACGCGGGGCGCGTCTGTCAAGAAAAAGAGAGGGGGAACGCCGTTTGACGCTCCCCGTTGTCTTTACTTTCCCTCGGTTCTTTTTCTATATGCGCCCCAGACCTTCTCAAACCAGAGGTCGCGCTCCCGCGGGATCGGACGGACCGGCACGACGTCGATTTTCAGGTCTTCGCCGTCCTTTTTCACCGTCACGATCCGTTCTCTGCCGCTTTCGTCTTCGGGGCGGGGGATCCGATCCATAAAGTTCCCGCCGTCGAGCACGAAGCCCGAGCCGCGCGAGCCGAACCGCTCGGCGGTGTAGAGGATCGCCGTCGCGATCGCGCGGGACATCCGGATAACGTCGAGATTCTTGAACAGCGACGGGATCTCGTCGGTCGTCGCCCACTTGTTCTTGTCGGCAAACGCTTTGAGATCTTTTTCGATCTCGGGGAGCGCCGCTTTCATTTCGGGGATGCTCCGCAAAAAAGCGAAGTTCCCGCTCATCCGCGTCGCGTAGCGCGCCCGCATCAGATCGAGCGAGGACGACTGCCCCTTGGTCGCGTTGATCAACGCGTCGGTCTCCTTGACGGCGGACGCGGCGATCTTGTCGAAGTTCGCGGAGGGCTTTGCTTTGCTGTCGTAGACGATGTGCTGCGCCGCGCGGAGCCCGCCGACCTGGCAGGAGTTCAGCGCCGTTCCGCCCGGACGGAAGATTCCGAGCGAGCCCGCCGCTTCGCCGATGACGTACAGCCCCGGCACGGTGGTCTGCCAGTTCGCGTCGATTCGTACGCCGCCGTTGTTGTGCTGGGCGCAGACCGCGACGCGGAGCGGCTCTTTCCAGAGGTCGATGCCGTGTTCGGCGTAGAGCGAGATCGCGCCGGGATTCATCTTGTAGAGCCGTTCGATCGGACGGGCGATCAGGGCGTCGGAATTGGAAAGGTACTTCTTCGCGACCTCCCCGACCCCCTCGAAATTCTCCCCGATCCCGGTGGGTTCGCGGGTGAAATCCATGTAAACCTTCCGTCCGAGCACCACGCTCTCACGGTAGACCAGCAGGTCGATATACGACGAACCGTGGAGTTTGCGCACGTCAAAGGGCCATTCGTACCCCTTCAGAAACACGCGGTCGATCGCCTCGGAGGGGTTCTCGAAGTAGTCGCAGAGGAACTCGTGTTCGGTGCCGTCGGGGTCGACCGAGATATAGCGGGGAAGCACCTGCTGATAGGTCCCCGACACGTTCCAGCGGAAGTCGGTCGAGGCGAGCCCGTATTGCCACTCCGACAGGTTGCCGAACGCCGCCCCCGCCTCCAGCGCGAGCGACGAGTTTCCGGTCTGCGACACGGGATAGACCGAATCGAAGTAGACGGCGGCGGGACCCCCGGTCGCGAGCACGACGTGCGGCGACGAGATCGCTACGTAATCGGGTCTCCCTTTCTTCGCGGTATCGAGCGCCAGCACGCCGATCGCCCGACCGTCTTCTGTCAGGATCTTGACCGCTTGGGTTTTGTCGAGGATGCGGATCCCTTTTTTCTCGACCGCCGCTTCCAGCACCTCGGTCATCTCTTTCGAGGTGTAGGGACCGATCGAGGTCGCGCGGCAGAACGGGTCGTGGTCGGTCTTGTAGCCGACGAACTCGCCGTATTCGTTGGTGGGGAAGCGCACGCCGAGCCCCGCGAGTTTGAGAAAACAGCGCGCAGAGTTGGCGGCTTCCGCGAGCGCGACGTCGCCGTCCATGGCGCCCCCGGAGAACAGCGTCTGCGCCATATTCATCACGCTGTCGCCCTCGTCGCCCGCGAGCGAGAGTTTGTAGTAGGTCTGCTTGTCGCTCCCCGTGTTGCGGGACGTGCCGAGCAGGCGCCCCTCGGTCAGGAGCGCGATATTCTTATATCCGAGATCGTAGAGCCAGTCGGCGCAGTTGTAGCCCGCGCAGCCCGACCCGATCACCACCGCGTCAAAACGTTCGGTTTTCATAGTTCTCTCCTTTTATGGGAATAAAGAACGCCCGCCGCCACACGGACGGCGGACGAAAAGATCAAAGTCTTCTGATATGGAAACCGCCGTCCGCGTTCAGAACGGTGCCGGTCCCGAAATCGAGCAGACCGCTTGCGGCGGCGAGCACGCATTTCGCCACGTCCTCGGGCGTGCCCCAGCGCTTGATCGGGGTGATCCCCTCGGCGATCAGCTTGTCGTACTTCTGCGACACGACCTCGGGCATCGGGGTCTTGATGATGCCGGGACGGACCTCGAACACCGGGATATTGAACTCTGCGAGCTTGTCGGCGAACAGGGTCGTGATCATCGAGACGCCCGCCTTCGAGATGCAGTATTCGCCGCGCGAGGTGCTCGACGTGTAGCTCGAGTTGGACGCGATGTTGACGATCCGGGGATTGTAGTCCTCGAGCCCCTTGGACTGTTCCGCGATCATCCGGTTCGCAAAGGTCTGGCACATGAAGAACGTGCCCTTCGTGTTGATCCCGACAACGCGGTCGAAGCTCTCCTCGGTGGTCTCGAGGATGTCGAGCCGCACCTTGCAGGCGACCCCCGCGTTGTTGACGAGCAGATCGATGCGCCCGCATTCTTTTTCGACGAAATCGGCGAGCTTCTCGCGGTCTGCGGCTTTCGAGATGTCGCACTTGCAGTAGAGTTCACCCTCCATCGAGTCGTGAACGTCGGAGTAAACGACCTTGTACCCCGCGGACTTCAGGGCGTCCGCGATCCCTCTGCCGATCCCCTGATAGGAACCGGTGACGACGGCTACTTTTTGCATTCTACTTTCTCCTTGTAAAGGTTTCTGTAATACTCGTTGAAAACGGCGCAGCCCGACACGCATTTCGCCCGCATCAGCCCCGTGCATTTCGAGCAGGCGACGCACGCCTTTTTGGGGTCGAACCTGCCCGCCAGCCAATCGCGGTAGAACGTGGGATAGGCGAGGGTCATCCGGCCGAACCCGACCAGGTCGCAGATCCCGCGTGCAAGCTGGCTCTCGGCGCGCTCCATCAGGTCGGCGCGGTAGAAAGAAAGCCCGGAACCGACGAGGGGCAGGGAGGGGAAGAGCGTCTTGATATGTTTTTCCACGTCCTCGAAGCGTTTGAGTCCGACGTCCGGGGTCTCGGGCGCTCCCGCAGGGGCGCGGTAGGGACGGTTGACGAACGAGTTGTAGTAGGGGTTGCCGAGCGTGACGTTCAGCATCGAGATCCCCTCGTCCACCAGCATCCCGATCAGGCGGTCGGGCTCGGTCAGGTCGAGGTTTCCGTCCTTGTCGGTCCCGAATCCGTAGGGATAGGGGATCACGTCGGAAACGCTCAGCCGCGTCACGATCGGAAAATCCTTCGGCAGCGCCGCCTTGACCGCGCGGATCGAATCGATATACAGCCGCGTGCGGTTCTCGAAGCTCCCGCCGTAGTTGCCGGGACGTGTGAAGGACGAAAGCAGCTCCTGGAACAAATACCCGTGGCAGGACTTCACGTCCACCCCGTCGAAGCCCGCTTCGACGGCAAGCTTCGCGGTCTCGGCGTACAGAGCGGGGAGGGTCGAAAGGTACTCGTCCGAAACGATATTGGCGTCGGTCACGGGGCGGGTCGCCTCGTAGAGCGGGTGACGGTAGGCGATCATCGGAACGATGCTCTGTCTGCCCGAATGGGTCAGCTGAATGAAGATCGCGGGACGGATCCCCGTCTCCTCCATAGCCGTCCGGCGCATATCCGAGACCAGTTTCCGAAACGCGGGAAGGTTCGCCCTCGTCAGCATCATCTGACGCGGATTGGTCCTCCCTTCGGGACAGACGGCGGTCGCCTCCAGCCAGATCAGCCCCGCGCCCGAACGGGCGGCGTTCATGTACTTCTTGACGGTCAGCTCGCCCGGCGTTCCGTCCTCCGCGCAGTCGCAGCCCTCCATGGGCTGGAACACGACGCGGTTGGGGATCGTCAGCGACCCGAAAAGCAAAGTTTCGTTCAGCATTTTCGCTCCGTATTTCTTTTTGAGATATGCGTTTTTTTGCTTATATATTCAATTATAGCATATCCATTTTGTCAGTCAATTCTTTTTTTTATGAAAATGATTGCTTTTTTTGCAAACATCTGTTATAATAAAGAAAATGTTTTCCCGGAGGCGAACATCCGATGCAAAGAATACTGAAAACGGGGCATACCGAATTCGCGTACCGTGAGGAGATCACGGGTTCCAAGCGGATATTCGACACGCACTGCCATCTCTCGTTCGAGTTGATCGCGGTCTACGAGGGCGCCGTCCATATCATCGTCGAGGGCAAGCGCGTCGAGCTCCAGCCCTACCACATGGCGATCATCCCGCCGCACCTCTATCACAGCGTCTTTTCGGTCAAGAGCGGGAACTACCGCCGCGTGACCATCCTGTTCGACCGTGACCTGATCCCCGAGCAGATCCGCGAGGAGGTCGTGACGGCGATCGGCGAGGAGCCCTTCTACGTCCACCCGTTCTTGAAGCAGGTACTCGACCCGTTGGCGGAGGTCCTCCAGATGCCCGATCCCGACCGCTACGGACCGCTGGTCGAGAGCATCCTCGTTCAGATCCTCTATCACCGCATTATGTACAGTTCGGTCGGCTCGCTCGGTGAATCCGATCCCATGATCCATCAGATCTCGGAGTACATCGACCGCCACATCCACGACCGCATCACGCTGGACGATATCGCGCGGCACCTCTACCTCTCGAAATCCACGCTCTGCCACGTCTTCCGCCGGAAGATGAACATCTCGGTCAAACAGTACATCCTGCAGAAGAAGATCGTCTACGCCGCGGACCTTATCCGCAACAAGATGCCGGCGAAGGAGGCGGCGCGGTCGATCGGCTACGACAACTACGCCAACTTCTATAAAATGTACAAAAAGTTCTTCTCCGAAACCCCCGCCCGCAGAGATAAATAATCAAACGCCTCCCGAAAAACGGGAGGCGTTATTCTGTTTGGATGGGGAAGGGGGGCGGTCAGGAATTTTCCCCCGCCGTCGGCGCTCCGGGCGTTTCGGGATCGTTGAAAACGCCCTCGTCGACAAGCTTTAAGAACGCCTCGAACACCTTGGGCGAGAACTGCGTTCCGGTGCAGCGCTTGATCTCCGCGACCACCTTTTCGAGCGGCATCTTGGTCCGATAGGGACGGGTGGAATACATGGCGTCGAAGGCGTCGGCGACCGCGATGATCTGAGCGACCTCGGGGATCTCGTCGCCCTTCAGCCCGGACGGGTAGCCCGAGCCGTCGAACTTCTCGTGGTGGTATCCCGCGCCGAGCGCGATATCCGGGTCGATCGCGATGTCTTTCAAGATCTCGTAGCCGCGCGAAGAGTGGGTCTTCATCACGGCGAATTCCGCGTCGTCGAGCCGCCCCGGTTTATTCAGGATGTTGTCGGGAATACTGATCTTTCCGATATCGTGGAGCAGGGCGATGTTGCGTATGCGTTCGACCTCCTCTTCGCTCTTGCCCATCTTGCGGGCGAACATCGCGGAGTATTCCGCGACGCGCGCCGAGTGACCGTTCGTGTAGGCGTCCTTCATATCGACGCAGTCCGAGAACACGCGGGTCATCTGGTTGATCAGTTCCCGGTTGGTCCGCTGCTTTTCACGGAAAGCGGCGGTCTTTTTGTGGTAGAAGAGCCAGCCGGCGAGCGCGAGCAGGAGCAGAGTGACCACCGCTACGAGGATCGAGAACCAATATGTCTCGTAGAACGCCATATCCTTGACGATCACGATGGTCGCGGTCTTCTCGGCTTCTCCCGTGTCCTCGTTGATCAGCGAGATGGTGAAGCGGTAGGTCCCGCCCTTCAGGTTGGTGTAGATCAGCGGATAGGCGGTACAGATCGTCAGGGTGATGGACAGCAGCGTGCATCCGACGGTCAGGATCGCGGTCCATCCCAGGGACCAGACGTATTTCTCCGTCGTCAGCACG
>JAGCYR010000220.1 GCA_017960705.1 Clostridia bacterium
CGAGAGCGACAGCCCGAACAGAGCGTACGCCGAAAGCGCCCGCACCAGGAAGAACAGGATCGAGAGCGCCCCGATCTGGGCAAAAAACGCCGCCGTCCGGCTCCTTTCCGGGGTCTTGCCGCGCCCGGTGAGTTCCCCGAGCGTGACCCCGCCGTCAAAGAACGCGGAGAACAGAAGGCACGCGGTCGTGCAACCGAGGATCATGGTCAGCGAGAAGAGCAGCCCCTCGGTCGAGAGCCCGACGGCGACCAGCTGATACCCCGACGAGACGAAGCCCGAAACGCAGGCGATCGAGGCGCGGAGCTGGGACGGCTCGCGGAACAGTCCCGGTGAATCGGGCAGGATCCGCCGCCCCTTCCCGGGTACGCTGACGATCATCCGCGCCCCCGTCGCGAGCAGCAGGAGCGAACCGTACACCACGCCCGTCCGCCCGAGCGAGAGGCAGCCGAGAAGCCCCCCGAAAAGCCCCGCGACCGCCGCCGATCCCGGCAGAGCGCATATCCACGCGATCCCGATCGGGCGCGCCGAAAAGAAGGTCGCCGCCGGTGTGAATAAGTACCCGAGAAGCGCCGCAAAGGTCCAGAGGAGCAGCGCCTCGCCCGTGCTCGTCCCGGGGGCCGCCAGAGATCGGATCGCCCGCTCGGCGCGGCGGAGTCCGCGGCGTTCCCGCTTTTGAAAATCGTTTGGTTTGTCCATTTGTTTTTCCCGTCCTTTCACCCCGGTCTCCCGGGTCCTGCGCCATTATAGCACCCGGCGGCGGTCGGTTTCTGCCGTTTGGGGGCGGGGGAAACGACGGTTTTTCAAGGGGGTTTCCCCGAAAAAACACAAAAACACCTCCCCCGGGAGGTGTTTTTTGATAGGAGAGGTCGAAGCGGCTTTCTTTTTGCGGTGAAAAAACCGCCCCGTTTTCGCGGGGCGGTTTGATCGAGTCGGATCTTTACTTTCGGATCGGTTCTTCCAGGAAAACGTGATCGTGGTCGATCCCGCAGCCGCCGCCCGCGTCCTTCGGCGGGTTGAGCGGAACGATCACCTCCGCGCCGAGGATCATCCCGCCGTCCTTGTACGCGACGTAGAACGCGTGCCCCTTTTCGTTCTGCGGGATGCGTTCGGTCAGCCGCGTTTCGGTCGCCCGCAGCGCGTCAAGGTCGATCGTGTCGAGATAGGGCCGCGCCGGATCGTAGACCTCCGCGTGTTCCCCCGTCGCAGGCAGAACGAGCCGCACGGTGTACTCGTTTCGCACCACGTATCGTTCGATTTCCTTTTCGCCGGACGGGGAGCAGGCGGCAAAACAGAACAGCGCCGTAAGGAGCGCAAGCGCCGCCAAGAGAGAAACGATCTTTTTCATTTGTACCCTTGCTTTCCGCGGTTTTGCCCCGGAGCGGATCCCTTCCGCTCTCCGTTTTCAGTATAGCACACGAGAATAGAAAAGTCAACTTTGCGCGCACGGAACAAAAACGGCGCCGGATCGCTCCGGCGCCGCGGTTGGTTTGGGAAGGATCACATCACGCGGTCTTTGATCTCGCGATCGATCTTGGCAAGAAACTCGTCGAGGGTCATGGTGACGGTCTCTCCGGTGTCGCGGCTACGGATCGAGACGGTGCCCTCCTCGGCTTCCTTCTGTCCGACGATCACCATATACGGCACGCGGTCGACCACCTGCGCCTCGCGGATCATATAGCCGATCTTCTCGTTGCGTTCGTCGATCTCGACGCGCACCTTCGCCCCGCGCAGCGCCTCGTAGACCTTGCGTCCGTATTCGGCGCACTTCTCGGAGACCAGCAGCACCTTCGCCTGGGTCGGTGCGAGCCAGACCGGGAACTTGCCGGCGAAATGCTCGGTCAGGATACCGACAAAGCGCTCGATCGAGCCGTACACCACCCGGTGGATCATGATCGGGCGGCGCTTTTCGCCCTTCTCGTCGACGTATTCGAGTTCGAAGTTCAGCGGCATCTGGAAGTCGAGCTGGATGGTCCCGCACTGCCAGGTCCGTCCGAGCGAGTCCTCGAGATGGAAGTCGATCTTCGGTCCGTAGAACGCGCCGTCGCCCTCGTTGATCGTGTAGGGCAGCCCGAGCGATTCAAGGGCGTTCTTCAGCCCGTCGGTCGCCGCCTCCCAATCCTCGTCGGAGCCCATACTGTTCTCGGGGCGGGTCGAGAGCTCGATGAAATACTTGAAACCGAACTTGGTATAGACCTCGTTGATCAGGTGCACGACCGAGACGATCTCGTCGCGGATCTGCTCGCGGCGGATGTAGATGTGGGCGTCGTCCTGCGTGAAGCAGCGCACCCGGAACAGTCCGTGGAGCGCCCCGCGCAGCTCGTGCCGGTGCACGATCCCCGGCTCCGCGAGACGCAGCGGCAGATCCCGGTAGCTGTGCGGCTGGCTCCGGTAGACCAGAACGCTGCCGGGGCAGTTCATCGGCTTGACGCAGAAGATCTCGTCGTCGATGGTGGTGGAGTACATATTGTCTTTGTAGTGATCCCAGTGTCCGCTGGTCTCCCAGAGCGTACGGTTCATGATCAGCGGGGTCTGGATCTCGACGTAGTTCTCGCGCACGTGCAGTTCGCGCCAGTATTCCATCAATGCGTTTTTGAGCAGCACGCCCTTCGGGAGGAAGAACGGGAAGCCCGGCGCCTCGTCGCAGAGCATGAACAGACCCATCTCGCGCCCGATCCGGCGGTGGTCGCGCCTCTCGGCTTCCTCAAGCAGTTTGAGGTACGCGTCGAGCTCCTCCTGGGTCTTGAACGCCGTCCCGTTGATGCGGGTCAGCATCTTGTTGTCCTTGTCGTTCTTCCAGTACGCGCCCGACTGACCCATGATCTTGAACGCCTTGAGCGCCTTGGTGTAGGTCAGGTGGGGACCGACGCACATATCGACGTAGTCGCCCTGCTGGAAGAAGCTGATCTCCGCGTCCTCGGCAAGGTCGCCGATGTGCTCGACCTTGTAGACCTCGCCCCGCTCCTGCATCAGAGCGATCGCCTCGTTCCGCGGGAGGATATACGATTTCAGAGGAAGATTCTCTTTGGTGATCTTCTTCATCTCGGCTTCGATCTTCGAGAGGTCCTCGTCGGTCAGCTTGACGTCCCCGAGATCCACGTCGTAGTAGAAGCCCTTTTCGGTCGCGGGTCCGTACGCGAATTTCGCCTCGGGCCAGAGCCGCTTGATCGCCTGCGCCATGACGTGCGCGGCGGTGTGACGGAGGATATGAAGCTCCTCCTCGGGCGCGCACTCGCCCACCGTTCCGTTGCTGTAAATGACTTTCATTGGTTTTCTCCTTTCGGATCGTTTTCGGTTTTTTCGGCGGATCCGCGCCCCGAGAAAACAAAACCCCCCGGATCGGATCTCTCCGTCCAAGGGTGCTCTCCGCACGGTCCCACCTTGACTTTTCACTCTCGCGCTTTCGCGCCGCCCCGTAACGGTGGGCTTCCGGCGATCCTTACTCTCCGCTTTTCGCGGTTTCGGGACGCGGCTCGGGAGCGGTCTTCGCCGGTTCGCCCGCGTCGGACCCTTTCAGCCGGGAGGTCCTTCTCTTTCCGGGGCTTATCGGTTACTCTTCTCCGTCTTTGCCTTTGATACGAAGATTATAGCACGCGAAATCCCGAAAGTCAAGCGGTTTTTTCATTTTGTATTTACGCCCGCGTATCGCGGCGGCGGCGCGGGGCATACTACCCGCAGACAACGCCCGGAGGATGGAATGGATCGGCTGTCGCAAAACTATCGTGATAACGCGCGCTTGCTCTCCGCTCTGCTCGCCGCCGACGAGAGCTTTGACCTGATCGAGCGGCGGCTCTCGGTCGGGCGGGATGAGCTGACCCTCTTCTTCGTCGACGGGCTGGTGAAGGACGGTTTGATCCAGCGCGTTTTGCAGTTCTTTCTCGGAAGAGACGGGCTCGGTTCGGGGCGCGAGGCGGCGGAGGCGTTTTCAAGGTCGCAGGTCCCCCACGTCAACGTGGAGATCGCGTCGGACGTCGAGCGACTGATCACGGCGGCGCTCTCGGGGGTGACGGTCGTGCTCGGCAGCAGCTTCGGGAACGAGGCGATCCTGATCGTCGCGCGATCCTATCCCGCAAGGTCGACCGACGAGCCGCAGAGCGACCGCGTGATGCAGGGGGCGCGGGACGGATTCGTCGAGACCCTGCTTTTTAACGTCGCCCTGATCCGGCGCAGGATCCGCGATCCCGACCTCCGGGCAAAGCACCTGAATCTCGGCGGGCGCGCCCGGACCGACTGCGCGCTTCTCTATATCGAGGGGCGCGCCGATCCCGCGTTTTTATCCCGGCTGACGAAGCGCCTCGCCGCCCTGCGCCCGGATTCGCTGACCCTCGGTTACGAGAGTTTGGCGGAACTTCTGATCCCGCGGCGGTGGTTCAATCCGTTCCCGAAGATACGGGTCACGGAGCGCCCGGACTGCGCGGCGGCGCATCTTGCCGAGGGAAGCGTGATCCTGCTCTGCGACACGTCCCCGCAGGCGATGATCCTGCCGACCGGGATCTTCGATTTCCTGCAGGAGTCGCAGGACTTTTATCTCCCGCCCCTGACCGGCAGTTATCTCCGCTTCGTTCGGATGCTGACCTTTCTTCTGTCACTGGTTCTGACGCCGCTCTGGTATCTGTTCGTCTCCTGTCCGTGGCTGCTCCCGGAGTCGCTCGCCTTCCTCATCCCCGAAGAGCAGGGGCATTTTCCGATCCTGCTCCAGCTGTTTCTCGTCGAGTTCGCCGTCGACGGGCTGAAGCTCGCGAGTATGAACACGCCCGATCTGCTCGCCAATTCGATGAGCGTGGTCGGGGGTCTGGTGCTCGGGGATCTCGCCGTCAAGGTCGGGTGGCGCTCGGGCGAGGTGATCTTCTATATGGCGATCGTCGCGGTCGCCGGGTTCACCCAGCAGAACCACGAACTGGGCTACGCCTTCAAATTTCTGCGGCTCGCGATCATGACCTTGACCGCGCTCTTTTCGTGGGTGGGTTTCCTTGTCGGGGTCGCCCTCATCCCCGTCCTGCTCGTCACCAACGCCTCGGTCGACGGCAGAAGAAGCTATCTCTATCCCCTGATCCCGTTCAACGGCAGAGCGTTGTTATCCCTCTTTTTCCGTCTGCCGAAAAGCAAAATGCCGACGGGGCGCGCGCGCCGTCCCCGCGGGAAGGAACGATGACGGGGATTACGAAGGAGTACGTCCGCTTTCTTGAAAGAAAGCTTGGCAAAGAACTTCATTAGAATAATAAAGTTAGCAAAAAGGCGTCCCCCTGCGGTAACGCTCACCGTCGCATGGGCGTGCGGGGCGCGCGGCGTGTCGCTCGCCCTGCGCTTCCTGCTTTGGGCTCGACCGCTTGTAAAACCAGTCCACCGGACTGTTTTTACTTCGTTAACTAACGCCTTTTTGCGGTTCTATAGTCGATTCCGCAGGGGTTGTCTTTTCTTTGCGCGGGACGTCGAGGACGCCGTCCCCTACCCGCCGTTCCCTTTGCTTTCGGTTGAACAAAACGTTGTGCGCGCCGCATTCGGCGCGCAC
>JAGCYR010000221.1 GCA_017960705.1 Clostridia bacterium
CGGTAGGTGAGCCGGCGCTTGGTATGCCCCTTTTTCGGCCAGGGGTCGCTGAAGTTGAGAAAGATCCGGTCGAGCGAATGCGGGGCGAACCAATCCGAGAGCGTCGCGGCGTCGGCGATAGCGAAACGGAGACGGTCGGGGCGGTTCTCGGCTCTTGCAGCCGCCTTCTCGACGGCGTTGACCATCACGTTCGAGATGCGCTCCAAAGCGACGAAGCAGACGTCGGGGTATTTTTCCGCCATCCCGCAGGCGAAATCGCCCTTTCCGCACCCGATCTCGAGCCAGAGCGGGAGATCCTTTCCGATCACGTCGCGCGACGACGAGAAAGGGGCGGCGGGGCGGTCGAGCAACAGATTTTCGCACGCTTGGAGCCGTTCGGCGCCGTGCTTTTTGATCCGCATTCGCATAAGGGAGCGTCCTTTCCGGGGAACGCGTCCGCTCCCCGTTTCAGTATACCACATCCCGCCCGCGATTGCAAGAGAATCGAGTATAATTCGGCGGTCAGGCGCGCTTTCCCTCCATCGCGCGGAGCATCGAATCAAGATACACGCCGTAGCCCTGCGTCGGGTCGCCGACCGTGACGTGCGTGACCGCGCCGACCAGCCGCCCGTTCTGGAGGATGGGGCTGCCCGACATCCCGCGCACGATCCCGCCGGTCAGGGCGAGCAGGGCGGGATCGGTCACCCGCACCGAGAAACATTTGGTGCAGCCCGCCCGCGCCGAGAGATCGCCGAGTTCGACCTCGTACTCCCCGACCGCGCCGTTTTTTAAAGTGCAGAGGACGGTCGCGCTCCCCTCCCGCACCTCTTCGGGCTTGGCGACCGGGATCGCCTCACCCCGGGGAATATCCGAGAGCCGCCCGAACACGCCGTATTCGGTGTTCGATTCGACCGTGCCGATCCCGCCGGGGCGGAGCATCCCCTTGAGTTCCCCCGGCTCGCCGGGTCTGCCGCGCTCGATGCCGTCGAGGATCACGCCGGTCACAGTCCCGGCTTTGATACGGAGGGGTTTCCCCGTTTTGCCGTCCCCGATCGCGTGCCCCAGCCCGCCGAACGCCCCGGTCTCGGGGTCGATGAAGGTCACGGTTCCGATCCCCGCCGCGTTGTCGCGGACGAAGATCCCGAGCTGCCACGTCTCCCCTTCGTATTGCGCCGGCGCGACCGAGATTGAGACCGTCTTTTCCTCCCGCAAAACCGAGAGCGAGAGCGGGCGCCCCCGGGAAGTTGTCACCGCGTCGACCAGATCCCGCACCGTTCCGATCTTTTTCCCGTCGACCGAGACGATCAGATCCCCCTGCCGAAGCCCCGCGTCATAACCGACCGAGCCGCCCTCGCGGACGCCCGCGACCAGTACCCCGTCGCACGCGATCCGGATCCCGAACACGCCCCCGCCCGGGATCAGTTTCCGCTCGGTCGGTTCCCCCTGCGCGTCGGAGGGGCAAACGGGATCGCACACCCCGTCCCCGATCTCCGGAAACAGGATCCCCGGGATGCGGAATCGGACCTCCGCCGTCCCCCGCGCCGAGAGGCAGGACTCGACCCCGTCCCCGTTTGCCGAGACCCCGACCGTCAGCCCGACCGCCAGCAGCAATACCGCGGCAAGTACCGCCGCGAACTTCCATCCTCTTTTGTATTTCATGTTCCGCTCCCCGCTTTCGTTTTCGTTCGGTCGCCCGTTTTTTTCGTCGCGATTACTATTTGCCGGACGGTGCGGTTTATCCGAGGTAATCTTTTGACCGGGCGACCATTTCCTGACTTTTTAAACGCCAAAAATACTGAAAAATCAATGAAATTAAAAACCGCCCCCTCTTACGAGGGAGCGGCGAAAGTGAGGTTTGTCGAAGGTCAAGTGCGAGACAAACGAATATATTTGTCTGCGTCCGCGAGAGCGGCGGCGACCGCGCGGGCGATGGCGTCGGGGATCGGGGCGAGCAGACGGCTGACGTCGGCTGTCGACTTGGCGAGGGTGATGACCACCGCGAATCGGTCGGGCGTCTCGTCAAAATACCATTTCGCGCCGCAGGCGGCGAGATCCGACGAGATCAGGCGAAGATAGTGGTCCGAGATCCCGAGCGCCTCCCTCTCGGAGAGACGGCGCTTTTCGCCTTTTTGCGCCGAGACGGTGATCGAAATACCGTCGCCGTTCCCGTCCGCCAGGACTTTGGGATCCCCGAGCAGGGGCGAACGCGAAAGAAAACGGTAGATCAGCGTCAGAAGATAGGCGAAGCGCTCCTCCGGCACCTCGATCGCGGTCTCGCGCGGCAGAACGTCGTCGATCGTAACCTCTGTATCGACCCGGCGCCCTACCTCTTCCGACCAGCGGCGGAGAAGGTCAAGGAGCAGAGCGGGCTCCTTTTTCATCGGGGCGCGGGCTTCCGCTTTCGGTTCGGGTCCCGGCGTTTGGCTCGACAGTTTCAGTTTCATTGACCGATCGTCAGCTCCGCGAGCGTATCGGCGGAGAAGGTCGGGAACGCCGAGGAATACGAGACGCCCGCGAGATAACTCTCGGCTTTTTCGGCGATCGGGCGGTCGATCTCGGTCTCCTCAAGCATCAGATCGTAGATCCCGTTGGGATCGCGGTCGTAGTCGGCGGCGTCCTTTCGGAGCCCGACGGCGAACCAGACCCCGCCGTCGCCCTCGCGGATCTCTCCGCAGGCGAAGGGAGAAAGTGAGAAGATATCGGAGACCAGCGCGCGCTGGAGCGGGTTGTTCCCCTGATTCTTCGAGACGTAGAAACCGTGACGCATTTCGTCGGCGGAAAGCACCTGATCCGAGAAGGTGTCGCGCAGCACGCCGAACACGGCGGAATAGTCGGTCGCCGCCGCCAGCCGGCTGCGCTGCTCCTCGGCGAACGCGCGCGCGTCGGAGGATCCGTTCCATTGATCGTACAGGTCGTACTGAACGTAGACCCAGACGCCGTGGGCGCAGTCGGCGGAGTCGAAGAACGCGCGGGCGTCGCTCTCTGCCCCGGTGTCCTTACCGTAGGCGTAGTTGGTCACCAGATACTCGTAGAGCGCGGCTTGGGTCGCGTCGTAGCGGTAGATCAGACGGTTGACCGCGTCGGTCAGGTTCGCCGCCGCGAGCGCCTCTTTGTACTTTTCGCGCGTGCCGGCGCCCTCGATGATGTAGCCGTTGGCTTCCCCGCCCTCGTAATCGATTTTGACGCGCTCCTTGACCTCTTCGTCGATCGCGTCTCCGTAGGGGTCGACGCCGTTTGCCTCCGCCACGTCGAGGGTCGCGTAAAGAAGGGCGATCTCGCGCAGCACGGCGAGTTTGGCGGCGTCCCAATCCTCCTCGGTCATCCCCTCGGTCTTACCCGAGTACATCGCCGAGAAATAGGCGCGGAAGAGCTCGTACTTCACCTCGTGCCCGCCGAGGGTCGCGACCGGGGTCGCCTCTTTCTTCGACGAGGCGATCTCGGGATACTCGTCCTTGCCGCAGGAGGCAAGCGAAAAGACCACCGCGAGGATCGCGGCGAGCGTTATCAGCGTGATCAGAATCCGGCTTGTTTTCTTCATATCGGATCTCCCGTCGGACGTTTTTCCCTTTTATTGTAGCACGGATTTATGTCCAAACCGTGAAAACCGGATTATTTTTTTACTTGCCGCGACGTGAGGGCGTCTTCCCCGCCCGCTTCCCGCCTCCCTTTTAAGGGGTGCGTTTTGTCCCTTTACTTTTCGGACGATTTCGGTATAATAATATTCGGAAGCCGCAAACGAACGAAAGGAGACGCACCGTGAGTTTTTCCCAAACCATCGCGGAACTGCGGACGGCAAACGACCTCTCGCAGCAGGAACTTGCCGACCGCCTGTTCGTCTCGCGCGACCTCGTCTCCAAATGGGAGAGGGGCGAACGTACCCCGGTCTTTCGGACGGTCGAAAAGATCGCAGAAACGTTCGGCGTTCCTATCGACCGACTGTGCGACCGGCGCACGCTGCTCGTCCGTGAACTCGAAGATTGCCTGCCGGAAGACCGCGCCTTCGAAAACGGAGAGCTGACCGCGATCCTGGATCGGTTTCTGCGAGGAGTATCTCCGCGGACGGCGGATGTCTTTCTCAATCGGTATTACCTGTTGAAAACGACGTCCGAGATCGCCGAAAAATACAAGATCCGCGAGAACCACGTCCGCAGTATCCTGTCCAAAACCCGAAGAAGACTGAAAAAAGCGTTGAAGGAGGGGAACGTATGAACGGAGATTCACTGTACGATGCGCTGTCGCACGTCGGCGCGGATCTGATCGACCGCGCGCGCAAAACGCCCCCCGATCCCCCGAAAAAACCGAGCCACCCCATCGGCCGGCGGCTGGCGGCGATCGCGGGTTGCGCCTGTTTCCTTCTTGTCGGGGCGATCCTGTTCGCGCATTTCTTCTCCGGTCGGGGTAACGTTTCGACCTCCGGTCTGATGCTGATGGCGGTGGACGCCGACGAGATGGACCTTGACGAACTCAACGCGAAGATAGGTTATACGCATTGGACCGAACGGAACGATTATTGCGATCCGGCGCAACCGGGGACCGTTGAGATCGAAATTCTCGGTGAAACGGTTTCCGGGACTTACGTGAGGTCGTTCTATCGGTACGGTTCGCTGGTTCCGTTCCATACCTATCGGGTCGAAGACGGGTCGGAGTTCGATATCGAGCCCCACGGAAAGCTCACGCAGTATTCCTGGGCTCCGATGACGGCGAGCGAAAGAAGAGACGCCGGAGAACGGATCTCGGACGAAGAAGCCGTCGCCGTCGCCCGCGATCTGTTTGAAAAATTGACGCCCTATCAGGCGGACGATTATTCGGTCGACGTGGCGGCGTATTCCGAAACGCTCGAAGTGATCGAGATCCTTTTCCACAAGGAAATGGAGGGGATCCCTACCGCGGACTGGGCAAGGATCTACCTTTATAAAAACGGACGGCCGATGACCTTTTCGTCGTGTGCGCTCGGTACGATCCCAAAAAACGGTTACGGATATTTCGATTATGACGCCATCGATCGGGAGGTCGTCGGATACTGTAACAAACAGGGGCTTATCAACCTGATCAAGAGTCTTGACGACAGCGTCTCGGATCTTGACGAAACCGCGTTCGTTTCCGTCGATTTTTGCGATTGGACCCACATGATCACCGCCGACAAATACGAAGGAGAACCCTACGTCATCGTCTCGGTTCGGATCCGGTATGAAACGGTCCGCGACGGGAACGCGGAGGAGAGCCGTATCGGTCTGACCTTCGTTTCGCCGTCGGGCAAAATCCACGCGATCCCCTCGGATCCGGCAACGCCCGCCAAAGAACTCGTCGAGCCGAGCGGAGGGCTGACCTACGCGTCCAACGGGGACGGGACCTGCTCGGTCACGGGGATCGGGACCTTTACCGGCAAACATCTGGTCATCCCCGATACCTCCCCCGACGGAGATACCGTCACGTCCGTCGCCGACAACGCGTTTTGCGGGGTCGATACGATCAGATCGGTTGTCCTTCCGGATACCGTGAAGAGTATCGGTACGAATTCTTTTGCCGCTTGTACGCTCTCCGAGATCGATTTCGGCAACGGCGTTGAGTATATCGGTCCCAGCGCCTTCAATTCCGCCAATTATCTTACTTCCGTCTATATCCCCGACAGCGTCAAGACGATCGACCACGGCGCTTTCTGCTGGTGCATCCGGCTGAAAAACGTCTTGATCGGTAACGGACTGATCACGCTTGAGCGACAAGCGTTTGCAAACTCCCCGGGCGTTCTCTACACCGAATACGAAAACGGTCTCTATCTCGGAAACCGCAGCAACCCTTATTCCGTTCTGATCGACGTTGCCGACGATACCTGCGCGTCCATTGCGATCCACCCCGACACGAAGACACTTGGCTCCGGCGCGTTCGGTGCGTGCTATAACCTGACCGCGGTCACTCTCCCCGACGGATTGATCGGGATCGGGAGCTACGCGTTCAATCTTTGCACGAGTCTTCAAAGCATCGTCATCCCCTCCGGCGTCACGGTGATCCCGGATCACGCGTTTTACGACTGCCGTTCACTCGTGTCTGTCGTTCTCCCCGACGGGATCCTGTCCATCGGAGAAGAGGCGTTTGCCGCTTGCTTCAATCTGACCGACTTTCAGCTTCCCCCGTTGCTCACCGAGATCGGAAAAGGAGCGTTTGCAAGATGCGAGAGTTTGACGTCGATTACGATCCCCGCGGGGATCACGCAGATCCCGGGCTACGCGTTTGTCGGATGTTCCGCGTTGACCGAAGCGACGATCCCCGCAAGCGTTACGTTCATCGGGTACTGCGCGTTCTACAACTGCCGTTCCTTGACCTCGATCACGTTCTCGTCGAGCGGAACCTGGACCATCCGCCACGATGATGAATTGATCCGTGTGTACCCGGAGTTTGCTGACGATGAGACTACTGTTTCGACCGGGTTATCGCCCGCCGAAAACGCGGAGAACCTGACGCAAACTTACGTTTATTGGGTTTGGGAAAAGAACTGAACCGGGAAGCGCTCCAAAAGATCAAATCGGGCAAATAACGAAACGGGCGGCCGACTTGCGTCGGTCGCCTTTCTTATGGAAGGGGCAACTTTTCGAGCGCCGCGCCCGCGCGGGGCTTGACAGAGGGGGGTAAAAGGTATATAATAAACTGAAATAACGGGTTTTTCCCCGAAAATGAATCAAGCGGAGTAATACGATGGCAAACGACAAGAAATTCGTGGAACAGATCACCCCGATGGAGGAAGACTTCGGGCAGTGGTATACCGACGTAGTGAAGAAGGCGGAGTTGGTCGACTATTCGGGCGTGAAGGGATGTATGGTCATCCGCCGCTACGGCTCCGCCATCTGGGAGAACATCCAGCACGACCTCGACGCCCGTTTCAAGGCGCTGGGGCACGAGAACGTCTATATGCCGATGTTCATCCCCGAATCGCTGCTCCAGAAGGAGAAGGATCACGTCGCGGGATTTGCGCCCGAGTGCGCGTGGGTGACGATCGGCGGGCAGAACCAGCTCTCCGAGAAGCTCTGCGTCCGTCCGACGTCCGAGACCCTCTTCTGCGAACACTATAAGAATATCATCCACTCCTACCGCGACCTGCCGAAGCTCTACAACCAGTGGGCGAACGTCGTGCGGTGGGAGAAGACCACGCGCCCGTTTTTGCGCACCTCGGAGTTCCTCTGGCAGGAGGGACACACCATGCACGAGACCGAGGAGGAAGCCCGCAAAGAGACCCTGCAGATGCTGAAGGTCTACGAGGACTTCTACGCCGAGGCGCTCGCGATCCCCGCCTACACCGGGCGCAAGACCGAGAAGGAAAAGTTCGCCGGCGCCGAGGAGACCTACACCATCGAGCCGATGATGCACAACGGCGTCGCGCTGCAGGGCGGGACCTCCCACTACTTCGGCACGGGCTTCTGTGAAGCTTTCGGCATCACCTTCACCGCCCGCGACAACACCCAGCAGTACCCGCACCAGACCTCTTGGGGCGTGTCCACCCGCTCGATCGGCGCGATCATCATGACCCACGGCGACAACAGCGGTCTGATCCTGCCGCCCCGCGTCGCGCCGATCCAGGTCGTGATCGTCCCGGTCGCGCAGCAC
>JAGCYR010000222.1 GCA_017960705.1 Clostridia bacterium
GATCCCCCGACGAACCGTCCACGGTGCGGATGGTCGCCATCTGCGGGAGGACGTCGCAACGGATCTTCGCCGTGATATTTCCCCCTTTGGCGGGGCGGATCATATAGAGCTTTTCCCCGTCGGTCTCAAGGTCGGTGCAGTCCGCACAGAGCCCGGTCCCGAGCAGCGCCTGTACGATCGGGGCGTTCCGTCTGCCCCGCGCGTCGGCGTTCCAGAGGATGACCTGCGGGCGCTCGGCTTTCGCCTTTTCCGCGACGGCGGCGGGATCGTCGTTTTCGATCAGCGTAACGGTCTTTGCGATCGCGCGCGCCGCGGGCAGCGCTTCTTTGCCGACCGCCCACGCGTTTGGCAGTTTGGTTTCGCTTTCGGCGACGGTCTTGATCCGCTTTTCGGTTTGCAGCAGAGACCGAAGCAGCGGGACGAGCTCGGCGGGAGATATCTTTTTACACGACCGTTCGCCCTTAACGCTCTCGAAGGTCTCGAGCACCCGCGTCGGCGAGCCCGCAAGACCGCATTTGCAGGGATCGACCCCGAGCCGCTCGTTATCCCAAACCTCGACCTCCCCCGCCCTTGAAAAGAGGGACGGGAGGCGGAGCTGTTCGGTGCGTTCCACCGTCAGGACGGCGGGAAGAGAAACGGTCTCGTCGCCGAGCGAGCTTTTCGCGGCGATTTCATTCTCCCGGACTGCAAACGAGAAGACCCCGGTCAGAACGGGGATCCCCAAAAGCCCCGCAAGGCAGGGCCCGACCTGCGCGGTCTCGCCGTCCAGCGTCTTTCTGCCGCAGAGGATCAGATCGGGCTTGACCGTATCCAGCGCCGCTTTCAGAACCGTCGCCGTCGCGAGCGTATCGGAGCCCGCGAACGCCGGGTCGGAGAGCAAAAGCACGCGGGAAACGCCCAGCCGCGTGAGGGGCTGCAGGACGTCGACCCACGGTTTCGGTCCCATGGAAACGACGGCGACCTCGCCGCCAAGCGACAGCGCGTGTTCGACGGCGCTCGCGTCGAAGGGATTGATCTCCCCGTCGACGATCTTGACCAGCACCGCGGTCCTCATCCGAGACCCCCGTCGTAGATGGGAGACAGCGCCGAGACGATCGCACGATAGCGCTGAAAATATGTTCCGTACAGTTCGTGTTTTGCGGGATCGGGGACGGTCTCCGAGATCTCGCGGTTGCAGAGCCGCACGGCGGCGTCAAACGAGGAAAAGATCCCCGCCCCGACCCCCGCGAGCATCGCGGTCCCGAAGGAAGAATCGCTGTACTGCTTGACGGTCAGACGGATCCCCAGAACATCCGAGAGGATCTGCCGCCAGAGCGGGCTTTTCCCGCCCATACCGATCATAACGGCGTTTTCTTTATGCGGGATGCCGATCGAGGCGAGCGTCCGCTCGCAGTCGAGCATACTGAACGCCACGCCCTCGAGCACCGCGCGGGCGAAGTGCGCCTTGGTATGGCTCGCGCGGATCCCGGTGAAGCTGCCGCACAGGTCGGGGTCGGCGTAAGGGGTGAGTTCCCCGTTCAAGTAGGGGTGGAAGATCAGCCCGCCGCAGCCGGGTTCGACCGTCTCCGCCATTTTATCGAGTTCGCCGTAATCTCCGCCGAAGGTATCGCGGAACCAGCGGTTGCTCGCGGCGCAGGATTTGGTCGCCGTGCCGGGGTACCAGAGTCCCCCCACGATATGCGAATAGTTGATCAGGTTGGAGTCGCGGTATGGACGTTTGGCGATCACGCAGATCCTGCCCGCCGTTGCGAGCTTGACCGTCATATCGCCCTCCTCGAGGGCGCCCGCGGCGTAGATCTCCATCACGGTATCGGTCGTGCCGCAGAAAACCGTGGTCCCCGCGGGGATGCCCGTCGCCTCCGCAGCCTCCGCCGTCACCTTTCCCGCGACGCTCGTCGGGCGGACGGTCCTCGGCAGCATCGCGGGATCGACCCCGAGGATGCCGCAGAGCTCCTGCGACCAGCCGAGCGACGAGTAGTCGAACAGCATACTGCCCTCCGCCTCGATCACGTCGGTCACGTAGTCGCCGGTGAAGAAATGGCGGACGTAGTCCTTGGCGAAGAGGATCTTTTCGGTCTTCTGCCAGACTTCGGGCTCGTTGCGCCTGACCCACATCAGCTGCGGGAGGGTCCAGATGGTGTCGGGATGATGGAAAGCGTGCGTGAAGATCGACGCGCCGTAGTTCTTTTTCAGATAGTCGACTTCCCGTTTCGAGCGGACGTCGGTCCAGTAGATCGCGGGACGGAGCGGACGGAAATCGCGGTCGCAGAGCACCGCCGTATGGGTCGCCGCGTCAAAGGAGAGGGCGGCGACGTCCTTCGGGTCGATCCCGCTTTTTTGGAGCAGCGCGCGGATATTCTCGACCGCGGCTCCGACCCAATCGTCCGGATCCTGCTCGACAAAGCCCTGTCCGAGATTGTGCGTCGGGTATTCGAAGGTATGGGTCGCGACCACGTCGCCCTTATCCGAGAGCAGCGTCGCCTTGGACGCGCCGCCCCCGAAATCGATCCCCAAAAGATACTTCATCGCTTCTCCCCCTTCGGGCTCCTCTTATTTGATCCAGTCGTGCTCCGGGTCGTTCGAGCGGTTGAACCCCTGGTAATCCCCCGCCATCATCCACAAAAAGTAGGTCTTGTACCCCGGGGTGGAGACGGTGGTATGGTAGCCGTACGGGAACTCGACCAACTCGTCCTCTTTCACGCGGTAAGCGACGTCGACTTTTCCGTCCCCGGTGTAAAGGCATTGGACGGCGAACCCCTGCGCGGGCTCGAACAGGAAGTAGTAGATCTCCTCGGCGACGCACTCGGCGGGCATATTGTCCTCGTCGTGCTTGTGGGGCGGGAAGCCCGCCCAGTTCCCCTCGGTCGTGTAGGATTCGCCGACCGTCAGGATCTTCGCGTTGGTGGTCCCGTCGACGAGAAAACTGGTCTCGCGCTCGAACGGCGGTCTGCCAAGCAGCTTCAGCGGCACGCGGTCCGCGCGGAGCAGCTGCGGCTCGGTCTTCTCGGCGATCGGGGTGGCGCAGACGGCGATTTTCAAGCGGTCGCGCGCCCGCACGATGAGTTTTTGATCCCGCGGCATATAGAAGCACTCGGCTTTGCGGTTCTCGAACACGGTGTTGCGGTTGCCGACGTTCTCGTAAACCTGACCGTCGAACAGTACGTCGCAGTGACCGTACAGAATGATGAACGCGGTCTCCTTATCCCCCGTGTCGAAGGGCTGCTCTTCCCCTGCGTCGAGTTCGATGATCCCGAACTCCAGCCGCTTCAGCGTGCTGTCCCCGAGTTTGGAGACGAGCGTATATCCCTTTTTCGGGACGTAGGTCTTTTTATAGTTCATATCCGTTCTCCTCAAGAAACTTTTTGACGGCGGCGAAATCCGGCGCGCCGTCCCGAGCGCCGATCTTTTCACATTTCAGAGCCGAGGTCGCGCTTGCAAAAACGCAGGCGCGGTACGGGTCGTATGCGCGCGTGACGGCGAACGCGAACGCGCCGTGGAAGACGTCGCCCGCGCCGTTGGAATCGACCACGGTTGCGGGGAGCGCCGGGTAGGTGCGGACGGTCTTTCCGTCAAAGACGATCCCGCCGCGCTTGCCCTGCGTGATGACGACCACCTCCGGCGAAAACTTTGCAAACAGGACTTTCGCCGCGTCTTCGGCGGTCGTCTCTCCCGTGAACCCGAGGGCGAACTCCTCCGAGGGGATCAGGTAGTCGGCAAACGGCAACAGCCGTTCGACCCCGTCGTAGAGCCCGCCCGCGTCGTAGAGCACCTTCGTTCGGCTTGCTTTCGGGATCTTCGCCGCTTCGACCGCGGCGTCGAGGTCGTTTCCGTCGACCATCAAAAGCTCGGCTTCCGCGATCGCTGTTTTCCGTTTTTCGTCGAGCGCCGTTCCGGGGAGATCGCCCTTGTCGAAAACGACCGTCCGCGTCGCCTTGTCCGAGGCGAGCCAGATAACCGACGAGAACGAGGTGTAGCCGGGCAGAGTACTGCTGTACGCCGTCGACACGCCGAAACGCGCGAAGTCGGCTTTCAGGAACGCGCCGCCCTCGTCGTCGGCAAATTCGACGAGATAGGCGCACGGCGCGCCGAGCTTCGCCGCGGCGACAAGACCCGTCGCAACGGGTCCTCCCCCGCTTCTCTGAACGCCCGCGCATTTCGTTTTGGTATCCTCCGACGGATAGCTTTTCAGGGTGATCAGGGTATCGTAAACGTTCGCCCCGATGCCGACGATCAAAGCCATATCAAACCTTTCCGTCCGCCGCGACCAGTTTGATCCTGGTCATGCAGAACTCCTTCACCGCCTCGATCGGGCGTTTCATAAAGTTGTCGATCGCGATCGCGCGATCGGGTCTCTGCAATTCTTCCTGACAGCTGTCGAGGAAGGCGTAGCAGATATCGGTCGCGAAATTCATCTTGCGGACGCCCGCCGCGACTCCCTTTTTGATCTCTTCGTCGGGGACGCCGCTCCCGCCGTGCAGGACCAGCGGAGCGCCGTCCGTCGCCCGTCTGATCGCCTTGATGCGTTCGATATCGAGTTTCGGCGGCTTCTTGTACCGTCCGTGCGCCGTGCCGACCGCGACCGCGAGACAGGCGACCCCGGTCTTCTCGATAAAAGTCTTCGCGTCTTCGGGCGTGGTGAACTCGTCCTGTTCCTTGTCGCTCGTCGACCCGATGTGTCCGAGTTCTCCTTCGACCTGAATATCGAGGTACGAACAGGTGTCGACCACGCGGCGGGTCAGGGCGATATTCTCTTCAAACGGCAGGGTCGAGCCGTCGAGCATGATCCCGGTCGCGCCGCAGCGGATCGCGCGGGTGGTCTCGAGTTCCGACGGGCCGTGGTCGAGGTGGAAGCACACGGGGACCGTCGCCTTCTTCGCCGCGGCGAGGATCACGGGCGAAAGGTAGTAGCCCGCCTCCTCATTCATCAGCCGGGGATAGACCTGCAGGATCACGGGGGCGCGGAGTTCCTCCGCCGCTTTCACCGCTCCCATCACGGTCTCCATATTGTAGACGTTGAACGCGGGGATCGCGTAGCCGCCCGTCTCGGCAAGAGACAGAACGGTTTTCAGGTTCACAAGCATTTTTCGATCGCCTCCTCGAGCGAGAGAACGTCAAGACCCTCGGGTTTGGTCGCGGCGAGCAGCGCGTATTCCGCGGGGCTCTCGGTCACCACGATCTTCGCCCCGACGTTTTTCGCGTTGGTCCAGCGGTCGAGGGCGACGCGGCGCATCACGAGCGGCATATACTCGTTCATGATCAGGTTGCCCGCCAGCATGGTGTCGCGGCGGTTGCAGAGCATTTCCTTGACCGTGCCGATCTTTTCGAGGATATCGCGGATCGGCTGCGTCTCTTCGAGATCGCGGGCGAGGATCGCGCTGTCCTGCGGGGTGAATACGAGGTCGCTTCGCTTGACGTTTTTCTTACTTAACATTATACTAAGATATTCGGTAAAGGTCAAGGTTTCAAACGCGATATCGACCCCCTGTTCCTTGTATTCCCGACGGAAGACCTTCGCGTCGGCGGGATCGTAGCAGACCACCTGCTTGTAGCCGTTCAGCGTTTTCGCGCAGGCGTCGAAAAGCGTTTTGGTCTCCGCCGCCGCGCCGACGAGAAAGTCGAGACCGTAGCCGCTGTCGGGCTCGTTCTCAAGAACCGTAAAGTCGGCTCCGAGTTTCAAAAGAAGGTCGATCGCCTCCCCGGCGTTTTCGGGGGTCTTATACCGCGCGTCGGCGCCGAGGAAGAACAGCGTATCGCTCTTGCCGAGCCCCCGGATCTTGCCGGCGAGTTTTTCGTCGAGCTTCGCGCCGTAGACGTTCCCGGTTTCAAGGACCGCGTTCACCATCTTCATAACGTAGGGCGGGAGTTTGCCGTCGAGCGCCGCCCCGAGCCGCGCCTCACGGGTGAACGCGACGGGATCCCACCCGGTCACGCACTCCTTGACGCACTCGCCGCAGAGAGCGCACTCGTAGACGTTGTTGATGATATCTTCGGAATAGTCGACCGCCCCTCTCGCCACGAGCGACAGCCCCAGCGCGCGGGCGCGGGCGGTGTTCCTCTCCTGCCCCGTCGCGTTCCCGATCGGGCAGATATGCCGGCACATCCAGCAGAAGCGGCAGGAGTCCATATGTTCTTGGCTTTTTTTCGTGAATTTCACCGTGATCGCCCCCTTACAGACCCAGTTTGTACGGATTCATGATCCCGTTGGGATCGAGCGTCTTCTTGATGCCCTCGAAGACCTGCATCGCGGGTCCGTACTGTTCCTTCATCAGCCGTCCGAGCTTGATGCCGACGCCGTGGTGGTCGTTCACGACGCCGCCGTTTGCGAGCGCCGTGCGGACGCCGCAGTTCCAGATCGCCTGATGCAGACGGAACGCCTCGTGCGGATCCTTCGGCACGTCCTTTCCGTCGACGATGAAACGGTCGTAGATCATACAGCCCCATTCGTACCAGTGCGAGAAATGGGCGATGAACTTCGCCTGCGGGAAGTTGGTTTCGATCGCCTTTTTCATCTCCCAATAGATCTTCTCGATCTTGTCGTAGGGGGCAATCGTGTCCATCGTGCCGAAGCACTGCGGGATGTCCATCATATGACCGGGGTAGAAGAAGGTGATCTTCTCCTTCCACCACTTTTCCCCGTACTCGGAGCCGAGGTCCTCCGCGCCGTATTTGCCGAATGTCGAGAGCAGGATCTTCTCTTCGAGGTCGACCATCTCGGCAACGCCCTCGATCGCGACGTTCATGAACGCGCCCTTCTTCTCCACCCCGACGATCTTTTTGATCAACGAGGCGGTCTCGGCTTCGTCGTAGAGGCGCATGACCGAGGGTTTGAACTTCTGAAGCAGTTCGCGCCCCGCGTTGAACGCGTCGGTCATATTGTGGAACAGGAAGCCGCGGAAGCGCCGCGCCTCGGGCTGATCGTAAATGCGCATCTGTGCCTTCGTAATGACGCCGAGCGTACCTTCCGAGCCGATGAAGATTTGGTTCAGGTCGGGACCCGCCGCGTGCTTCGGGGCTGGAGAGGTCTCGATGATCGTCCCGTTCGGCAGGACGACCTCCATCTGCAGGACCATGTCGTCGATCTTGCCGTACTTGGTCGAGGAAACGCCGATCCCGCGGTGCGCGAGGAACCCGCCGACCGTCGAACAGGTGAGCGAGGACGGATAGTGCATCGTCGCGTATCCCCGTTCGTTTGCCGCCCATTCGAGGTGCTTATAGATGGTGCCGGTGCCGCACTCGATATACATGCCCCGCTCGTTGAAGTCGGTGATCGCGTTCATCCGCTTGGTGTCCAGCACGATGCCGCCGCAGACCGGGATCGCCCCGCCCTGCGTTCCGCCGCCTCCGCCCCACGTCGTCACGGGGAGCTTGTAGTAGTTGGCGATCTTCAGAACCGCCGCCGTCTCCTTCGCGTCCTTCGGCGCGACGATGAAGTCGCCCTCCGGCATCCGAAGACCCCGATCGGCCCACATCCGCGACAGCCAGAAATAGTCCACGCTGTGGGTGATCTTGTCGATGGTACGGGTAGAGCAATTCTCCCGTCCGACCGCGTCCTCGAGTTCGGTCGCGATCACGTCAAACAAAAAATCGTTCATTTTTCCTCCTTGTCCTTTGGACAACCGTTTCCGGATAAGAAAATAATTTTCGCCCTTAAATTATTATAACACTTATAAACCCACGCTGTCAATACGATACTGCGAAAATTATTTTCATTTGACAAAACGGTTTTTTTCGTTTATAATAAAGATTAGGACAAAAACCGAGAGGTGGATAATGGATAAAGTATCGCTGAAGATCAAATTGATCTATAAATCCCTCGGCGCGGCGGAAAAGAAGATCGCCGACTGGATCGCCGAAAACCCGGGCAAGATCATCTCGCTCTCGATCGTGGATCTTGCCGAAAAGTGCAAGTGCAGCGAGGCGACGATCGTCCGCTTCTCGAGGAAGGTCGGGCTGGAGGGATACCAGGACCTGAAGATTGCGCTCGCCGCCGAGACGCGTCCGACCGTCAGCACGACGATCACGGCAAACGACACCGCGGGCGAGATGTTCGACAAGGCGTGCAACGAGATCTACTGCTCGCTTGAGTTGACCAAGAAGGCGCTCGATCCCGACGCGCTCGCCGTCGCTGCCGACGCGATCTGCAAAGCGGGCAAAATCGCGCTGTTCGGGCTCGGGAACTCTGCGTCGGTCGCGCTCGACGCGAGCCACAAGTTCATCCGCGCCGGACTGAACGCGACGGCGTGCTCGGACAACCATATGCAGATGATCGTTGCGTCGCATCTTGCGGAGAGGGACGTCGCGATCGGCGTGTCGCACTCGGGCTCGTCGAAGGATATCGTCGAGGCGCTCAAGGTCGCGAAAGAACACGGCGCAACGACGATCGCGATCACCAACGTCGGCAAATCCCCGATCGACAAAGTGTCGGACGTCGTTCTGCACACCTCGTCCGCCGAGTCCGAATACAGCATTCTCGCGCTGAACTCGCGGATCGCGCAGCTCGCGATCATCGATACGCTCTACTATTACGTCGTGTTCAACCTCTCGGACAAAGCCATCGAGTCCATCAAAGAGACCGAGCGCGCGCTCAAATCCAAAAAGTACTGACTTCCCCATCCCGCACAAAATCCCCAACTGGGTCTGTGTCAGCCCTTTACCTTTGCGCAGCTGCCGTATGTCAATCTCTCCAAGCATATCGTAAAAACTTTAATGCAAAGATATGAAAAGTTTAATATATATGCAACTTTTCTTGGGGTCAAATAGTTATATGGTCCCGCTGTGGGAGATGTACACCATCCGTTTAAATCAAAAGAGCAAGGCATCCTTGTTAGGATTACTTTGCTCTTGATGATACTA
>JAGCYR010000223.1 GCA_017960705.1 Clostridia bacterium
CCCCCCTCGGCGGGCTTGATCGTGCCGCCCGCGAGGTACGCGATCAGCTGATGCCCGTAGCAGATCCCGAGGATCGGGATCCCGAGTGAAAGGATCGCCGGATCGTAGTGGGGCGACGTCCGGTCGTAGTCGCTGTTCGGTCCGCCGGTGAAGATGATCCCCTTGTAGCCCTCTTTTTCGATCTCCTCCGGCGTGATCCTGTCGTACGCCCGGATCTCGGCGTAGACCTTCTGCTCCCGCACGCGGCGGGCGATCAGCTGGTCGTACTGTCCCCCGAAATCGAGGACCAGGATCTTTTCGGTCTGTTGCATTTCACGTTCCCCTTTCGCTGTCTTGCTTTGCGGTCAAAGTCCCGGCTCGAACGCCGGCATAGGTAGCAGTTTGAAGAGATTCAAGGCGTGGAGACGGTCGATCCGCTCTTTGGTCTGTTCGTTTTCGATCTTCCCCGTCCGGATATACCGGTCGAGCTCCGCGTAGGTAAAGCCGAGGTTCTCCTCGTCGGTCTTGCCCGAGAGCCCGTCGATCGGCACCTTCTCCACCAGATCCTCCGGCAGACCGAGCGCGCGCCCGATCGCCTTGACCTCGGTGACGGTCAGGCGGGACAGCGGGCTGAAATCCCCCGCGCCGTCCCCGTACCGCGTCGCGTAGCCCACCCAGTCCTCCGAGAGGTTGCAGGTGTTCGCCACGCGCCCGTCGTGGCTTTGGGCAACGGCGTAGAGCGTCGCCATCCGCACCCGGGCGGGCAGGTTGATCGCGCTCTGCCGGGAGAGTTCGAACGGCAGATTCTTTTTCAGCCCTTCCACGGCGTCCCGGATATTGACGACGTAGTGCCGGATCCCGAGATGGGCGACCAGCTTCTGCGCGGCGTCGATATCGCTCTGCACGCCGCAGGGCATCAGCACCCCGATCACCCGACCGACCCCGAGCGCCTCGACGCAGAGGGCTGCGACGGTCGAACTGTCTTTTCCGCCGGAGATCCCGACCACCGCGCTGCAGTCGGGTCCGTTTTCTTGGAAGAACTTACGGATCCATAGAACGCACGCGTCCTTGACTTTTTCCGCGTCGAACATATCGTTTTCCCCTTATTTGCCGAGCCGTTTTTCGAGCCGCCCCATGATCTCTTTGTAGGCGTCCTCGACTCCGCCGAGATCGCGGCGGAAACGGTCCTTGTCGAGTTTCTCTTTGGTCACGCTGTCCCAGAGGCGGCAGGTATCGGGGCTGATCTCGTCGGCAAGAACGACGGTGCCGTCAGAAAGCCGCCCGAACTCGAGTTTGAAGTCGACCAGGGTCACGCCGCAGCTCTGCCAGAAGTCGGAGAGGATCGCGTTGATCTTGAAGCTGTAACTTGCGATGGTATCGAGCTCTTTTTCGGTCGCCAGCCCGAGCGCCAGCGCGTGGTAGCGGTTGAGCAGCGGATCGCCGAGCGCGTCGTTCTTATAAGAAAACTCGATCGTGGGGGAGGGGAAAACGATCCCCTCCTCCACGCCGTATCTTTTCGCGAAGGATCCCGCAGAGATATTCCGCACGATCACCTCGAGCGGAACGATCGACACCCGTTTCACCAGCGTCTCGCGCTCGGAAAGCTCTTTTACGAGATGGGTGGGGATCCCCTCTTTTTCAAGCAGCTGCATCAGCCGGTTGCTCATCTTGTTGTTGATGACGCCCTTGCCCTGAATGGTCCCTTTTTTCAGACCGTTGAACGCGGTCGCGTCGTCCTTGTACGAGACGATCAGCTGTTCGGGATCGTCGGTCTTGAAGACCTTTTTCGCCTTGCCCTCGTAGAGTTGTTCTCTCTTTTCCATTGTCGTTTTCTCCTTGTCACGTTTTATTTTCCGCTGTCGCCGTAGTTTGCGAGCACCCGCGCCGACGGATCGCTCACGTCGCAGCCCTTCCACGATTTGTTCGGCATCCAGAAGTCGGCGATCATCTCCGCCTGTCCCGGATAGTATTTTTCAAAAAGTTCGCGGTAGAGCAGCGATTCTTTGGTGAAGGGGCGCGCGTAGTCGTACTTCTGCCGACGCTCTTCGAATTCCTCGTCGGTGTAGGTCCGTTCGGCGTACTCCTTCAGATCGTCGACCATCGAATGGCCGACCGCGTCCGAGAACGCCGCTTTCTCGCGCCAGAGGATCGAGTCGGGCAGATACCCGAGTCCCTCGAACGCGTGCCGGAGCAGGTACTTCCCTTTTCCGTACGTATTCATCTTGATCGCGGGGTCGAGCGCCATGACGTACTTGACGAAATCGAGATCCCCGAACGGGACCCGCGCCTCGAGCGAGTTGACCGAAATGCAGCGGTCGGCGCGCAGAACGTCGTACATGTGGAGTTCGGAGATCCGCTTTTCGGCTTCCCTCTGGAACTCCTCGGGAGACGGGGCGAAGTCGGTGTACTTGTAGCCGAAGAGTTCGTCCGAAATCTCGCCGGTGAGGAGCACCCGGAGGTCGGTCGTCTCGTGAATGGCTTTGCAGACGAGGTACATCCCCATACTGGCGCGGATCGTGGTGATGTCGAAGGTGCCGAGCAGCCGGACCACGTCTTCAAGGGAATGGATCACGTCGTCCGGCGTCATATAGACCTCGGTGTGATCCGCCCCGATGAAGTCGGCGACCTGCCGCGCGTACTTGAGGTCGATCGCGTCCTCGCTCATCCCGATCGCGAAGGTCTTGATCGGGTGGGAGCATTTCTTCTGCGCGATCGCGCAGACGAGCGAGGAGTCAAGCCCGCCCGAAAGCAGGAACCCGACCTTCGCGTCGGAGATCAGCCGTTTTTCCACCCCTGCGATCAGCTTCTCGCGGATGTTCTTACAGGCGGTCTCGACGTCGTCGTGACAGACCGCGTCGACCTTCGCGGGATCGGCGTAGCGGACGAACTTGCCGCCCTTATAGTAGTGCCCCGGCGGGAACGGCAGGATCTTGCCGACCAGCCCGACGAGGTTTTTCGCCTCGCTTGCAAATACGACCGTTCCGTTTGCGTCGTACCCGTAGTAGAGCGGGCGGATCCCGATCGGGTCGCGGGCGGCGATCCATTCCCCCGTCCGTCCGTCGTAGATCACGCAGGCGAACTCTGCGTCGAGCTTCCCGAACGTGTCGGTCCCGTACTCGAAGTACATCGGGAGCAGGATCTCGCAGTCGCTGTCGCTCTTGAAAGAATACCCTTTTTCGATCAGTCGCGCGCGCTCGCGCGTAAAACCGTAAAGCTCTCCGTTACATACGGCTTTGCAGCCGTTCAGGGTGAACGGCTGCATGCCTTCGGGCGTAAGACCCATGATCGAGAGACGGTGGAAAGCCATAAGCCCGTCTCCCGCCTGCGTCACGCGGCTGTCGTCCGGACCGCGCGACACGGTTTGCATAAACGCCCTCTCAAACGCGGCTCTGTCCGGCACGGGGCCGCAATATCCGAATATCGAACACATGGCGTTACTCCACGTCCTGGAGAGCGTCGTAGCCCTCCTCGCCGGTGCGGACCTTCACCACGTTCTCGACGTCGTAGACGAAGATCTTGCCGTCGCCGATGTGTCCGGTGTAAAGCACCTTCTTCGCGGTCTCGATGACCGTGCGGACCGGCACTTTGCTGACCACGATATCTACCTGGATCTTCGGAAGCAGAGTGGCTTCGACCGGAACGCCGCGGTAGTATTCGGGCTGTCCCTTCTGCGCGCCGCATCCGAGGACGTGCGAGACCGTCATACCGGTAATGCCGACGTCCATCATCGCGGCTTTGAGCGCTTCAAACCGCGGCTCCTTGCAGATGATCTCGATCTTGGTGAACTTGGGACGCGTCTCGTCAAACGACGGCACGCGCTTGACCGGGATCGCCTCGGAGACCGGGGTCTCGCCGGATACCGCGACGGCGCCCGAAAAACCGTAATCGAGGCTCTCCACGGCGGGAACGAAATCGGCGTACGCGGAAGGCAGACCGTGCTCGGTACTGTCGAGCCCCTTGATCTCCTCCTCCGCCGAGACGCGGAGTCCGACCGTCTTCTTGATGATGAAGAAGGTCAGGGTCATCAGAGCCGCCGTCCACGCGAGGATGGCGACCATACCGAGCGCCTGCACGCCGAGCAGCCGGAAACTGCCGGTATAGAACAGACCTTTCAGCCCTGCGGGCGCATCGGGGTTGGCGAGCAGCCCGACCGCGAGCGTTCCCCACACGCCGTTTGCGAAGTGGACGCCGACGGCGCCGACAGGATCGTCGATATGGAGTTTCAGGTCAAGCACCTCGACCACGACGACCACGAGGATACCGGAAACGACGCCGACCACCGTCGCGCCGACGGCGTCAAGCGCGTCGCAGCCCGCGGTGATCCCGACCAGCCCCGCGAGCGAGGCGTTCAGGCACATCGAGACGTCGGGTTTTCCGTTCTTGATCCAGGTATAGATCATGGTCGTCACGGTCGCGACGGCGGGGGCGATGGTGGTGGTCACGAAGATCGACGCCAGCGAGTCGCCGTCCCAGGCAGCCGCGCCGTTGAAGCCGTACCAGCCGAACCAGAGGATGAAGCAGCCGAGCGCGCCGAGCGTAACGGCGTGACCCTGGATCGCGTTGACTTTGGTCACTTTCCCGCTCTTGTCGCGGAGGTATTTGCCGAGACGCGGACCCACCATGATCGCGCCGATCAGGGCGGCGGTGCCGCCGACCGAGTGGATCGCGGCGGAGCCGGCGAAATCGTGGAAGCCGAGCTTCACGAGCCAGCCCGCCTCGTTCCAGACCCAGCCCGCCTCAACGGGATAGACGAAGAGCGAAATGACGCCGGAATAGATGCAGTAGGAGAGGAACTTTGTGCGTTCCGCCATGGATCCCGAAACGATGGTCGCCGCCGTCGCGCAGAACACGAGGTTGAAAACGAACGAGGGCGCGTTGCCGTCGCGGAGGAATCCGCCGAAATCGCTGAGGATCTTGAGATTGGGAACGCCGATCACCCCGAGGACGTAGTCCTCCGCCATCATCAGACTGAAGCCGAGGAGGACGAAGACCACCGTTCCGATACAGAAGTCCATCAGGTTCTTCATGATGATATTCCCGGCGTTCTTGGCGCGGGTGAAGCCGGTCTCCACCATCGCGAATCCCGCCTGCATGAAGAACACGAGCGCGGCGCCGATCAAGAACCAGACGCCGAAAACTTCGCCCGTTGCGGTTTCTTTTACGAGCGTTACGATCTCTTGGGGTGTCATATGAGTATCTCCTTATCAAATCATGGGTGTTACCTCACGCTGAACAGAATGTCGGCGTAGGTCGGATAGGGCCAGTATTTCTTTTCGGTCAGCGTTTCCGCCTCGTCGCAGGCGAGCCGGAGCGCGCACATTTTCTGCAGCACGTCGTCGCGGATCGCTTCGGATTCGGCGATCACGCCGTCGCAGTCGTGCAGGGCGATCACCGCGCTCTGCAGTTCCCCGACCGACGCGTAGATCCGGTCGGTGAGATCCGACAGTTTGGAGATCAGCCCGGTCTCGTAGGCGCAGGCGAGGGCGGGCGCGACGGCTTTCTTCGCCGCGGCGTTCTTCGCCAGATCGGCGGTGAAGCGTTCGATCGCGGGAGCGATCTCGGTCTTCGCCATATCGATCATGGTATTCGCCTCGATGGTGACCGACTTGCAGTAGTTTTCGAGCATGATCTCGCAGCGGGATTTCAGCTCCTCGACCGTGAAGACCTTGTGGCTCGTCAGCATATCGACGTTTTTCTTGTCGAGCAGGTGCGGCATGCAGTCGGGGGTGGTGCGGTAATTCTTCAGCCCGCGGACCTCGGTCGCCTCTTTGATCCAGGCGTCGTCGTAGCCGTTGCCGTTGAAGATGATGCGCTTGTGCTCCTTGACGGTCTCCTTGATCAGATCGTGGAGCGCGGCGGCGAAGTCCTTTTCGCCCTCGAGCTTATCGGCGTAGATCTTCAAACTCTCGGCGACGGCGGAGTTCAGCATGATGTTCGCGCAGGCGATGCTGTTCGACGAGCCGAGCATACGGAACTCGAACTTGTTGCCGGTGAAGGCGAAAGGCGAGGTACGGTTGCGGTCGGTGGTGTCGCGGTTGAACTTGGGCAGGACGTGCACGCCCAGCTTCATCTGGGTCTTCTCGGCTCCCTTGTACGGAGCGTCGTTCTCGATCGCGTCGAGCACCGCCGTCAGTTCGTCGCCGAGGAACATCGAGATCACAGCCGGGGGCGCCTCGTTCGCGCCGAGACGGTGGTCGTTGCCCGCCGTCGCGACCGAGATGCGGAGCAGATCCTGATAGTCGTCGACCGCCTTGATGACGGCGCACAGGAAGAGCAGGAACTGCGCGTTCTCGTAGGGCGTCTCGCCGGGAGAAAGCAGGTTCTGACCGTCATTGGTGGCGATCGACCAGTTGTTGTGCTTGCCGCTGCCGTTGACTCCGGCGAAGGGCTTCTCGTGGAGCAGGCAGACCAGCCCGTGCTTTGCCGCAACCTTCTGCATAATCTCCATCATCAGCTGGTTGTGATCTGTCGCCACGTTGGTCGTGGTGTAGATCGGCGCGAGCTCGTGCTGCGCCGGGGCGACCTCGTTGTGCTCTGTCTTGGAGAGGACGCCCAGCTTCCAGAGCTCCTCATTCAGGTCGGCCATGAACTCAGCCACCTTGGGCTTGATGGCGCCGAAGTAGTGATCGTCCATCTCCTGACCCTTTGGGGGCTTGGAAC
>JAGCYR010000224.1 GCA_017960705.1 Clostridia bacterium
CCGACCCCTTGACAAATCCGTTTTCTCGTGCTATACTACGTTCGGTGATATCAAAACGATATCAAAATGAAACATGCACAAGAAAGGGAATCAAATCATGGAAGAAAAGGTCATCAAAGGGAAGAAGATCGGCTTTTTGATGCTGATCCTGTTGGTCGCGCTCTACGTCGCGGCGTTTGTCGGGCTGCTGGTCTGCGTCTCGCTCGGAGAGGGAGAGGATCCCGCGTTTCCGGGGCTGTTCGGTCTCTGCGTCGCGTTCCTCTGCTTCGGCTGGATCCTGATCCTCGGCTTCAAGGTGCTGAAACCGCAGGAGGCGCTGGTGCTCACCCTGTTCGGTAAATACTACGGCACGCTGAAGGGCGACGGCTTCTACTGGGTCAATCCGTTCTGCACGTCGGTCAACCCCGCCGCCAAAACCAAACTGAACCAGAGCGGCGACGTCTCGACCTCCTCCACCCCCGCGGAGCGCCAGACGGCGAATCAGAAGAACGCCGCGGCGGCGGCAAGCACCCGCATCTCGCTCAAAATTATGACTTTGAGTAATAACCGGCAGAAGATCAACGACTGCCTCGGCAACCCGGTCGAGATCGGGATCGCCGTCACCTGGCGCGTACTCGATACCGCGAAGGCGGTCTTCAACGTCGACAACTACAAGGAATACCTCTCGCTCCAGTGCGACGCGGCGCTTCGGAACATCGTCCGGCTCTACCCCTACGACGTCGCCCCCAACGTCGACACGACGGGCGACGGGATCGCCGACGAGGGAAGTCTGCGCGGCTCGAGCGAACTGGTCGCGCTCCGCATCCGCGACGAGATCCAGTCGAAGGTGAACGAGGCGGGTCTCGAGATCGTCGAGGCGCGGATCACCTACCTCGCTTACGCCCCCGAGATCGCCGCCGTTATGCTTCAGAGACAACAGGCATCCGCCATCATCGACGCGCGCAAGATGATCGTCGACGGCGCGGTCGGGATGGTCGAGATGGCGCTCGATCGCCTCGCCGAAAAGGGAACCGTTCAGCTTGACGAGGAACGCAAGGCGACGATGGTCTCGAACCTCTTGGTCGTGCTCTGCGGCAACCACGACGCCCAGCCCGTCGTCAACTCCGGGAGCCTCTACTGATGGAGCCCGACGCCAAGAAACAGATCCCGCTCCGTCTCTCGGCGAAGCTCTACGCCGATCTCGCGCAGTGGGCGGCGGACGATTTCCGCTCGCTCAACGGGCAGATCGAATACCTTCTCACCGAATGCGTCCGCCGCCGCAAAAAAACGGCGGAGCAAGCGGAGCCGGATCAAAAACCGTAAACGCAGGCGGCTATCCTCGGATAGCCGCCTGCTTGCCGTCATTCGCCTTTTTTGTAGTGGTCGTACACGGTAATAACGCCGATGATAATCAGCACGATCATCAGTTCGAACAGCATTTTCTGCGTCCTTTCGTTTTATCTGCGGCGGCGGGGACGGGCAAACGGATCGCCGTCGGGCTCTTCGCGCAGCGACGCGCAGCAGCAGGAGACCTGCTCCGCAAGGTCCCGCACTCCGCGATCGCTCGCTTCAAACCGGAGACATTCCTTTCGGGCAAATCCGAGATCCGCGCCCTCCTCTTCCACGTCGAAGTTCGCTCCGGCGAAAAGGAAGTTCCACCCCTCTTCTTTCTTCGCCGCGATCAGCCTTCGCACGTCGGCGCGCCTGTAAAACCTGCTCGCGTTCTCCAGCCCGTCGGTGATGATACAGACGACCGTGACGATCTTTCTGCCCCCGTCGATCTCCTCCTTCTCGGCGCCCGCGATCTCGTTCAGCACCGCGCAGACCGCGTCGTTCAGGGCGGTCATTCCGTTCGGCACGTAGTTTTCCTCGGTCAGATGTCGCGCTTCGTCGAGCGGCGCCCGAAAACACACCTTGTCGAGCGCCTGATTGAACGAGTAGACCGAGATCCGCGCCTCGTCGCCGTGGGCTTCGGCTTTCTGCGCGTCGAGCAGTTCGTTGAAGTTCGCGACCGTCGCCCCCCGGATGCGCTCCATCGACCCGCTCCTGTCCAGAATGAATACCAGTTCCGTGATCCGTTTTTCCATCGGTTGCTCCTTTTCTTTTTCGCGCACCGCGCGTTTTCTTAAATGATTTTTGATAAATATGAAATTTTTATGAACAAAGCGGGCGGAATAAGAACAGAGTATAAACGAAACCGCGTTTTTTTCCTATCCCGCGCCTTCGTCGGATCCCTGCGCCCGCATTTTTGCTCCCGTATCAAGTATAGCAAATCGGGATATACAAAACTGACCGCCCCCTTATGCTGCGATTTTCGAAATGAAAAAGACTCCCCATTTGAAGGGTGGTCCTTCAAATGGGGGGCCTTGGTTATGAAGTGGTTTTGTTTAGATAATGGTTATTCCGATATTTGCTAAGTAGTTGAACGTTTTGTCATACCATTCCCGTTTGCGGGTTTCATCGGAATCACTTCCTTGGGGAATGAAGATGATCATGCCTTGTCGAGCACGCGTAAGCAAAACACGATATGCGTTTTTTAGGTATAAACGTCGCTCTTCCGAGGCAACGTTCTGCCAGCGGTTTCCCACGAAATTGTAATAGGCCCATTCGGTTTTCTCAAACCGGAAATCCGCATCCCAGGCCACGATGGAATAGTCAAGCTCCAATCCTTGAATATCAAACTCCGAAACGACGTCCTCCAGATAATAACTGGAGCGTACGTCGTCTTTGCCGTTCAAAAACCAGTTGGCAACTGAGATCTCATTTTTGACGAAAACGCCTTCCGGTTTCAGGCGCAAGGCCCCGCTGCTGGCCAGCAGGCCAAAACGAGTTGTGCCTTGACACTGTTCCCGAACCCAGTTTTTGGCGGTTGACAAATCCCGCGTGATGTATACCGGATATTTGTCCTTGATCCGCTGATAAAGGGCTTGTGCATTTTCGGTATTCACGTCGAGAACCGCTTTGACAAAAGCCGCTAAGTCTGGGGTGCGGAAAGACCGGACAGATGTTGCCAAGTGCAGTTTTTCTTGCTCGAAGATGTTCAGATCCGCGATCATATCCCGCCATATACGATCGCGACGGTACTCCACATCGTTGAGTTGGGGCGTGATATAGACGTCCCAATCCGGGAAGGCACGACGAAGCGAATCGAACCATTCTGGGAGACCCGCTTCGCCGGTATTGATCTCCTGCCCACCACCGACCAGGCATACAATGACTGCCCAATCTTGGTGGCGATCCATGGTGCTGATCAAGAATTCCGGCTCGCTGTACTCAAAGTTTGCAACACCTTTTTTCGTCGCCATAAACTTGGCGATCATATCTTGCGTCCAGGCACGTTGGGCTTCGTCAAAAATAGCGATGCGCTCCGGCGGCACGTTGTTATTGCCGACAAAAGAATCACGGTATTTATGGATGATCTGAATGAAAGCCGAAGTGCTGCGCAGGGCATCAGTCTTTGAAACACGAATGCCGCGCTGTCGCTCCTGTTCCACTTTGTCACGGGCCAGGGCTTCTTGTAACACCGTCACCAGAGGGAAGTTACCGGAAAGAAAGACAGCGTGCTCGCCGCGCTGGGCATCAGAACGCTGAATGGCCAAGTTCAGGCCAACCAGTGTCTTTCCTGCGCCAGGAACGCCGGTGACGAAGCAGATGGATTTACGACGGCTGGCCTTGCTGTGCTCTATGATGCGATTTATCTCGTCGGTGGTAACAGTCAGATTTTCTGCACCGGCATCACTGCGAGTGATATCATGGACATTATGACCACGATATAATGCTTGTGCGGCTTCGACAATGGTCGGGGTGGGCAGGTATTCGGAGTTCTCCCATGCAACGTAGTCAAAGGCCGGCTCGGCATATAGCGTGGCTATCCGATGGATTGTTTCCGCTATGTTATGGGCGTTGCACGATAGCGGCTTGACAATGCGATCCTGTTCCACGATCCTGTTTGAAACGGCAGCTGCTCGAGTCGATACCATGATGGGAACCAACAGCTTGTTGTGACTTTCTTTTTGAAAGTTGCGCAAATCCAGCGCGTAGTCGTACACTTGATCATAGGTGGTGGAACGATACTCCGAATCACCGCATTTGAACTCCAGCAGGAATACGATGTTCCGATAGAGCACCACCGTATCTACCCGTTTGCCCATTCTGGGGATGGTATACTCGAAGATCACTCGGCCTTCTCCAACGTTCCGTAGTTGATCTTTGAGTATTCCGACTTCGATTTCCCAAGTGTTGCTCTGCTGGATCTTCGTTTCTGCCGAAATGTCGTTGGAATGGATAATGCCAATGATCTCAGTCGTAGGTGTGCGAAGAAATGCAGATATTTGCTCTGAATAGAATGATCTCAGATTGCGCATACAATCCCCTCAACAAATCGATTGCGGTTTTTTTAGAAAATCACGAATCCAACGTACGTCGTTTAACATCGGATTCCTTTGAAGCGCACCGTTGAGAAAAACCTTCATTAACTCGGAAGGAAGATCAAACAAATAGCCCAAGTTTCCGTTTCCGTCTTGCCGAAACGGAGGATATAACATAGTTCTGCAAATGCTGACAATATCGTCCTTGAAGTCCATTGTTCGTAATGGATGGTTTAAAGGAACATACTGACAATCCACGCGTCTTCCTGTTTGGTCCCATTGGTTTGAGCCGCCAAACGGATTCGGGCTTCTATAGCATCTGCCACACGAGTGGCTAAATGCTCGGATGTATCCTTTAGATACGTGGACAATAATATCCCCTTCTCGAACATTGACGAGTCGTTCCCAAAAGTGTCGCGTTCCTCCACGGGCGTCGTAGAAAGGAGCCCAAATATATTCTCCGGCTTTTTCATCATCATACGTTAAACCTTGGAATACAAGGAAAGTGCGAACCTTGGATGTGGGCGAAGGAGTCGGAGGAGGCGGAGGAGGCGGAGGAGGCGTCTGCCCAACGGGTGGTTCTGGCGTCGGCACCGGCGGTTTAAGAGTATCAATCCATTCCTGCAATTCGTGATTGACGGCAGTCAGGAAAGAATCATGAAATGCTTTGGGATAGGAGAACTGCGACGTTTTCGAAGGGAACTGAACTTTTATGTAACCCTTGCTTTCTTCATCGATTTGAACATCAATTATGACGCCATCTCCGAAAACGCGATGCAAGACTTTTTCACCGATTAAATCCATCATCATATCTTTTCCTTTCGTTTTCACTCTTCCTCTTTTTTGAACGTCAGACCCAGTTCGGTGATCTTGTCGCGGATCTCCTCGAAGGACTTTTTGCCGAGGTTCCGGATCTTCAGGATCTCGGTTTCGGTGCGGGAAATGATATCGCCGACGGTGTCGATCTCGGAGCGCTTCAGACAGTTGTAGCTCCGCTGGGAGAGCTCGAGCTTTTCGATATCGGTCGAGAGCACGGGGGAGTGCTGCTTGTCCTTTTCGTCCTCACCCGTCATCTTCGGCGTTTCCCCTCCGGCGATCGAGGACAGGCACTCGAAATGCCGGATCAGGACGTTCGACGCGGTGGCGATCGCGGCGTCGGGGGAGAGGGCGCCGTTGGTCGTGACGTTCAGGATCAACTTGTCGTAATCGACGTCGCCGCCGACGCGGGTATTCTCGACCGTGTATTCGACCTTTTGGACGGGGGTATAGATCGCATCGACCGCGATCGCGCCGAGCGGCAGCGGGGAATAGAGCTCCTTGTTGCGTTCGGCGGGAACGTAGCCCTGCCCCTTTGCAAACGCGATCTCCATACGGAAGCGAACGCCTTCCGCGAGCGTGGCGATCACCTGCCCGGGATTAACGATCACAAGGTCGCTGTCGGACTGAATATCTCCCGCGGTCACGGTGGCGGGACCCGTCTTGTCGATCTCGGCGAGCTTCACTTCGTCCGTTTGTAGCTTGGCGACGATGCCCTTGACGTTCAGAACGATCTCCGGCACGTCCTCGCTGACGCCGTCGATGGTCGTGAACTCGTGCTGCACGCCGTCGATCTTGATCCACACGGCTGCGGCGCCGGGCATCCCCGAGAGCAGCACGCGGCGGATCGAGTTGCCCACGGTGATCCCGTAGCCACGATCCAGGGGCTGGATAAGGGCGGTCGCGCTTCTTTGATCCTCGCTGACTTTTACGGTGACGTCGGGTTTGCAGAATTCAAACACGGTTTTTCTCCTTTATCTTTCGGAACTATTAATCGTTCAAAAGATCAACCCAATCACTATACTCATCACGAACCGTAACGTATTTCGACAGATTGATTCCCTTGTTGATTTCGGTCTGATACGATTCCGGCATTTTGGCTGCTTTTAGCACTTCGATCGGTTTGATGTTTTCGGAGCGCATGGTTTGTGCGAAGATCACCCCGAACAGGTGAATCATGGCAACCTTATTTACGTTTTTCAGGGAATACATAGCTTTCAGTTTAATTCCGAGTTCAAGAGCAGTCATTTTTGATCCCCCCTATTTTTTATTGTTGATTTAGGTGTGAATGGTCTTCAAGAAATCGTTGCGTTTTCGGTCGTAATAGTACCCGGGGATCTTGCCCTCCACCCGACGAACGGGGAAGCCGGCGCCGATCAGGTAGCCGATATTGCGCCCGACGGTCTTGCGGTCGCAGGGGATCCCGAGGTCGTTCAGGTAGGTCGTGATCTGCGTTTGCGTTACGGTATGCTCGCGCGAGGTGTAACAGTACAGCACCTTGAAGACGTAGAGGATAACGGTTTTCTTTGCGATCACTTTCACGGCGGAACTCCTTTCACTTTTGCTTCCATACAATATTCTAACGACGAGGAAGGTCAAAATTGACCACCCGGTAATTCTCCCCGATCGTTCCATATACAGGATACCATAAATGCGTGGTCAGAACTGTCCGCCCTCCCCTCGGGAGCGAAAGGGCTATCAGTATAGCAGACTCGGAAGGATTTGTCAAGCCCCCCTCCGGGGGGCGTCCCGTTTTCGGGATATTCCACTCACAAACACAAAAACCCCCCGGAAACGGTCTTGTTTCCGGGGGGATAGTTGACGTTTCGTCAATCCTCGATCGCGGCTTTGCGGGAGAAGATCGGGTGGATCACCTCGGGCGGGAACTTCGGGCGGCGGTCGTAGGTGTAGAGACCGTTCTGTTCCTGCTCGACGTCGGTGAGCTGGGTGTAGCAGAAGGCGAAGATCTTCGGATTGTCGAGCAGCGCGTCGGTCAGACCCTTCAAGCGTTCGAGGAACTCCTCTTCGGTCTTGGGCGCGTTGCCGTAGCCCCACGCCTTCTCGTCCAGACTCCAGCCGATCCCGCCGTACTCGCTGACGAAGAAGGGCATCCCCGGCTTGTAGGGCTGTCTTTCGTTGCGCTTGCCCTGCTCGGTGTAGGTGCCGTCGGTGACGAGCGACGCGAAGTGTTCGACCATCGTCTTGGGCTTCTGTTCGTAGTCGTGGATATCGTGGATATCGGTCTCCACGTGGAAGACGCCGCTGGTGTCGATCGCGGGACGCGTCGGGTCGATCGCCTTTGTGGTGCGGTAGACCAGCGAGAGCAGGGGATCGTACTGGCGGCAGTTGTGCTGATCCCACGTCTCGTTAAAGGGACACCATCCGATGATGGCGGGATGGTTGAAGTCGCGCTCCACCTCTTCGAGCCATTCGGGCAGGAACGGGTAGATCGCCTCGGGCTTGGTGTGATCCAGACCCCAGTTCGGGTATTCGCCCCAGACGATGTAGCCGAGCTTGTCGCAGTGGTAGAGGTAGCGCTCTTCAAAGACCTTTTCGTGCGGGCGGGCGCCGTTGAAGCCGAGCGCCTGCGAGCGGAGGATATCCTTCTTCAGCTCCTCGTCGGAGGGGGCGGTGTAGATCCCGTCGGGGAAGAATCCCTGATCCAGCACCAGCCGCTGGAAAACCGATTTGCCGTTCAGGCGGAACTTCATCCCGTCGAACTTGATATCGCGGAGCCCGAAGTAGCTCTTGACGACGTCTTTACCGAAAGTAAAGGTGAGATCGTAGAGCTTGCCGTCACCGATCTCCCACAGGTGCTTTTCCGAGAGGACGATCGGGAAGGTGACGGTCCCGCCCGCCGCTTTGACCGTCGCGCGTCCGACCTCGCGTCCCTCGAAGGAGGCGACGGCGGTAAGATCCGCGATGCCGGACAGTTTCGCCTGCACGGTCAGGGTCGCGTTCTCGGCGTTGGGATAGTAGCGCGTCGAGAGCAGACGCGTTTCGGGCACGAACTCGAGCCAGACGGTCTGCCAGATCCCGGTGGTACGGGTGTAGCTGCATTCGTAGGACTGGAATTTGTCACTTTGCTTGCCGATGGGGATCATCGGGTCGCGGGTGTCGTCCTCGGCGTAGACGACGACGGTATTCTCGCCCGCCTTCGCCGCGTCGGTGATATCGAAACAGAACGAAACGTAGCCGCCGGCGTGCCGACCGACCTCGGTTTCGTTGATATAGACCCTGCACCGGTAGTCGACGGCGCCGAAGTGGAGCAGCACCCGTCCGGCAAGCTCCTTCTCGGACAGCTCAAAGGTCCGCCGGTACCAGACCGCCGCGTGGAAATCGACGTCTCCGATCCCCGACAGTTTGCTTTCGGGGCAGAAGGGAACGACGATGGTGCGGTCGAACGCGGCGCCGGCTTTCATCAATCCGCGGTCGAGTCCGCTGTTCGATTCGTCGAAGCAGAACTCCCACTTCCCGTTGAGGTTGCGCCACGCTTCGCGCATAAATTGCGGCTTCGGATGTTCGGGTCTTGCGATCATTGTTTTGTCTCCTTATTTTAACGCGCCGGAGGCGCAATTCATGCACCGGAGGTGCAATTCACGCGCCGAAGGCGCAATTCATGCCGTAGGCAATTCATGAACGGGGACGCCGTTCAATTCATTGTTCGTGACCCCGCGGCGTTATCCGAACTTGACGATCTTCTTGAAGAACCGATACCCGCAGACGTCGAGCCAGCGGCTGAACTTGGATTTTCCCGTCGCGACCGTCGCGGTGGTGGTCCAGCGGAGCCGCCGGTAGAGCCAGGGATCCTTGTCCTTGATATACTGCCAGACCGCGTAGAAGTTGGCGCGGCGCTCGGGGGTGTCGTCGGCGTAGGTGAAGACCGCGCAGATCAGGACCATCATCCCGAGTTCGTGGAGCAGGTACCGCCGCAGTTTCGGTCTCGTTTCGCCCATCTCGCGCAGATCGAAGCAGTCGACCATCATCTTGGTCACGCGGATCTGCTGATCGTAGCGCTTCGCCCCGTTTTCGAGCGTGACCGATTGGTCGGCGCGTCCGATGAGGTAGCGGTAGAGGTCGAGCGGCATATAGTAGATGGTCTTGACGTCGGGGAGCGGCTTATACATGAACAGGTTGTCCACGTAGAAGGTGTGCTTCGGCAGTTCCAGCCCGCAGTTTTTGAGGATCTCGGTTTTGAAGTAGACCGAGTGCATCATCAGGTACTGCGTGATGCCGAAAGGACGGATGTCCTCCCACGAACAGACGGTCTCGTTCGGGAAGATCCGGTGGTAGTCCATCACGAAGGTCTTTCCGTCCTCAACGTGCTCGTAGACGTAGTTGGCGACGTACATATCGACGTCGACCCCCGCCGTCTCGTGCTCCCGCATACGCGAAAGCAGTTTGGCGAGCGCGTCGCCGTCGAGCCAGTCGTCGGAGTCGACCACCTTGAAGTATTTGCCCCGTGCGTTCCGGACGCCCTGATTGACCCCCTCTCCGTGTCCCCCGTTCTCCTGGTGGATGACCCGGACGCGGTCGGGATGGGCTGCGGCGTAGCCGTCGGCGATCTCGCCGGTCGAATCGGTCGAGCCGTCGTCAACGATAATGATCTCGGTATCGTCCCCCGCGGGCAGCAGGGAATCGATACATTTACGCATATACGCTTCGGAATTGTAGCACGGAACGGTAAAAGTCATCAGGATCATAGAAATAACCTCCTGTTGGTCGCTTTTTCGTTCTCGTCGGTGTCCGGCTGCAATTCGCGCCGAACGTATCAACAGTATAGCACAAATCTGCGAAAAAAGCAACCCCGAAGCGAAAAAGCGTCGCCCCGTCCGGTCGTTTTTTCACCCGCCCCGAAGAAGTTTACAAATCGGGTCCCGTTCGTTCTTTTTCTGTTCAAATATTTCCTCTACAATGGTATTCGGAAGAAAATGCGCCGACGTGGTTGGCAATCGAAAGGAAACGCGGTCATGCTTACGTTGCGCGACGTCAGAAAAGAATACGGAGAGGGGGAGAGCGCGGTCGTCGCCCTCAAGGGGGTCACGGTCTCTTTCCGCGAGAACGAGTTCGTCTCGATTTTGGGTCCCTCCGGATGCGGGAAGACCACGCTCTTGAATATCATCGGCGGACTCGACCACTACACGTCGGGCGATCTTATCATCCGCGGCGTCTCGACCAAACTCTACCGCGACGCCGATTGGGACGCCTACCGCAACCATTCGGTGGGCTTCGTGTTCCAGAACTACAACCTGATCCCGCACCAGACCGTGCTGTCTAACGTCGAGCTCGCCCTGACCCTCTCCGGCGTATCCAAAGCCGAGCGGCGCGAACGCGCGACCGAAGCGCTGATGCGCGTGGGGCTCGGGGATCAGATCAAAAAGCGCCCGAATCAGCTTTCCGGCGGTCAGATGCAGCGGGTGGCGATCGCCCGCGCGCTGGTCAACGATCCCGACGTCCTGCTCGCCGACGAGCCGACCGGGGCGCTCGATACCGAGACCAGTATCCAGGTGATGGATCTGCTCCGCGAGGTCGCCCGCGAGAAGCTGGTCGTGATGGTGACCCACAACCCCGATCTCGCCGAGCGCTACTCGACCCGGATCATCCGTCTGCTCGACGGCGGGATCGTCGGGGACACCGATCCGTACGAGCCCGAGGAGGAGCCCGCGCCCGAAAAACCGACGGAGGCGCCCGTCGAAGAAGCCCCCGCCGAACCCGCCGCGGAGGAATCGACCCTCGCCAAAGAGAAAACCAAGCCGAAAAAGCGCTCGATGTCGCTTCTGACCGCGCTTTCGCTCTCGCTGAACAACCTGATGACCAAGAAGGGGCGCACGTTTCTGACCAGCTTCGCCGGGAGCATCGGCATCATCGGCATCGCCCTGATCCTCGCGCTCTCGAACGGCATCAA
>JAGCYR010000225.1 GCA_017960705.1 Clostridia bacterium
ATGCCGAGCCGGTCGCGGATCGAGTCCGCGTGGTCTCCGTCGTTATCGAGCCAGATCGCCTCCGAGAGCGCGCCCAAAACGTCCCAGGTCCATCCGCCGGTCTCCACAAGGTCGAAGAAACGGGCGGAAAGCTCCTCGCCCGCGCCGAGCGTTTCCTCGGTGCCGAGGATCGCGGGGGCGAGCCGTTCTGCGTTCTCGTCCATCATCGTCACGTTGAAGGGCAGCACCGGAACGGCGCGGAAAATATCAAGGAAATAGTCGCTGCCGAGGATGTACGCGCGGTCGCCCGAGAACGAGAGGTTCTCCATCCACGTGCTCAGCCATCCCACGGTATCGAAGTCAAAGAACGAATCCGGGATCGACATAATATCCTTGAACCCGGAGTTCAGCACTTCGCGGTTGAGTTCGTAGATCATATTGACGAACAGGTCGGGGGCGTCCGGGTCTTTCCCTTTGACCATCGTGTCGATCTGCTCCGCGAGCGAATCAAAACCCGCGTCCAGATAGGAGTACTCCGCCGACGTGCCGAGCAGTTCGTGCGCCGCCTTGTTGCGTTCGTAGACCATAGTCTGGATCTGCGGGGTCACGCCGTCCACGACGGCGTCAGGGCCCTTCAGATAGATATCGTTTTTCGAGCTTTTCTCCGCCGTCGTGTGGTTGCTGAGTTCGATCTTCAGCTTCCGGTCCTTCTCGACGATGACCTGAACTTTTCTCGCGATCGCCTCCCACTTGTCGGTGGTGACTTCGACAGTCGTCGCCTCCTCCGTTTCGGACTCGGTCGCGGCGGATTCGGTCGCAGCCGGTTCGGTCGCCTTCGCCGTCGTGTCGGCGGTTTCCCCGTCCTTGCCGCAGGACGATAGCGCGAGAGCAGAAAGGAGGAAGCACAGGATCAGGAGCGTGGATACGATTCTCTTTTTCATGACGTTCTCCTTTGTTCCGAATAGGTTTCTCAAAAGTCGTCTCGGTTCAGCGGCGCGTTTCTCAGGTCAGTTTCCGGTCGGCTCGACCTTCGGGAGCGTATACCACTTCTTCATCACGTTGTCGAGCGACGACTGCTTGTACGAAAGAGACGAATCGACCTGCTGCTTGATATAGTCGGAGCCGACGAGAAAGAGCCCGGTTCGCATCAGTCCGTGCCAGCGAGGCTCTACGTTGCGGTCCTCGACCATCTTATCGCGCCCCCAGAGAATAGAGTTGTAGATGATCTCGAGCATCCGGTCGGTACCCTGGTCGTAGGTAGTGACCTTGTATTTCATTACTGTCTGCATAAATTCGTTCCGGATCGCGGGCGAGTGCTCGGTGCAGTACTGCAGATACGCGCTCAGCACTCTCGCCCTGCGGGGATTTGCGTTGACGTTGATTGCGCCCGCGTCGGCACTGTTGAAGATGACCGTGTTGTACGAATAGGAAGCGTCGGCTTTCGGACAGGGGACGACCGAATAAATGTCGGTCATTTCCTGAAAAACGACGTCCTCAAGCCCTCCGAGGGTGCAGACCCCCGCAAAAAGGACCTCGCGGGCGGCGAATTTGGTATGATGGTACGCGAGACCGGGATTGTCCGTGGTGTTGTTCGAGCGGTTGCCGCCGGTCGACAGGGATCCTTGTCCCTCGAACACCGCCTTTACCTGATCGAAGATCTGCCCGATCACCTCCGTATCGGAGGAATAGCGCAGCCATTGCTTGTGGTTGTACGCGCTGCTCTCGTCCTCAATGACGTAATCCTCAATCAGTTGTTTGCCGCAGGAGTAAACGAACGCTGCCGCTGCTTCTCCGCCGAACGTGTCCGCGATGATCCCGAGCTGGTCCGTGATCGAATCCTGCCCGTCGCCGTTTTCGTCGACCCAGATTGCCTCGCAGATCTTGCCGAGGACGTCCCAGGTCCATCCGCCCTTATCGACGAGGTCGAAGAAATAGGCGGACAGCTCCTCGCCCGCGCCGAGTTCCTCGCCTTCGGAGAGGATCGCGGAGGCCAATCTGTCTGCGTTCTCGTCCATCATGGTCATATTAAAGGGGAGAACGTTCGTAGAACGAAAAATGTCCATAAAGTAGTCGCTGCCGAGGACGTAGGCGCGGTCGCCGGTGAACGACAGGTTCTCCATCCATTCCTTGAGCCAGCCCTCCGCAGAATAATCGAAGAACCCCCCCGGGATCGACCGCACGTCCTTGAAAACCCCGTTGAGGAGCTCCACGTGCAGGTCGTAGATCATATTGACGAACAGGTCGGGCGCGTCTGACGCATTCCCTTTAACGAGGGTGTCAATCTGAGGCGCCTGGCTTCCCCAGCCGTAATCCCACAGAATGAATTCGACCTTCGTCCCGAGCAAATCGTTTGCCGCATGGTTGCGTTCGTAGACCATCTGCTCGATCAGAGGGGTCACGCCGTCCTCGACTGAGTCCGGCCCCTTCAGGTAGACGTCGTTTTTCGACGTTTTGACCGCCGTAAAATCGTTGATACTGCATTCAATCCGGAGAGAACGGTCGCGCTCCGTGATCAATTTGGTGTCGGACGCGATCTGCTCCCACTTGTCGGTGGTGACTTCGACAGTCGTCGCCTCTTCGGTTTCGGTATCGGTCGCGGCGGGCTCGGTCGCCTGCGCCGTCGTACTTGCGGCGTCCTTACCGCAGGACGAGAGCGCGAAGACCGAAAGGATGAAGCACAGAATCAGAAACGCGGATACGAGTCTCTTTTTCATGACGTTCTCCTCTGTTCGTTATAAGATTGTCAAAAGCCGTCTTTGTCGGTACGTTCGAACGGTCAGTTTGCGGTCTGCTCGACCTTCGGGAGCGTGTACCATTTCTGCAGATAGTAGTCGAGCCTCTGCTGCTTCGTGGAAAGGTAGGAATCGTATTGGACCGTGATGTAATCGGCGCCGCCGAGGAAGTGTTCGTGCCGCATCAGCCCGTGCCAGCGGGAGGAACTGGTGCCCACCAGATCGTCGACCGTCTTGTCGCGGACGTAGCGGATGGAGTCGTAGATCAGATCGAGCATCCGGTCGGTGCCCTGATCGTAGGTCGTGACCTTGTACTTCATGACGGTCTGCAGGAACTGCTCGCGGATGGCGGGCGAGTTCTCGGTGCAGTACTGAACGTACGCGGTCAGCGCCTTCACCTTCGCGGGCTTGACGTTGACGTTGATGGCGCCCGCGTCGCCGGTGCTGTAAATGATCGTATTGTAGTCGTTATCGACCGAGGTCTTCGGACAAGGGACGACCGAATAGAGATCGTTCATCTGCTGGAAGACGTCGGTCTCGAGCGCCCCGAGCAGCTGCACGCCGGCGAACAGTACCTCGCTCGCGGCGAACTTGGTCTGGTGATACGCGATGCCGGGATTCTCCGGAGTATTTCCGGAGAAGTCGGCGAGGGTCGAGAAGGATCCGGGACCCTCGAAGACGGATTTTACCGCTTCAAAGATCGTGTTGAGCCCCGCCGCCTCGGAACTGTCGGCGTATTTGATCCACTGTTTGCCGTTGTATTCGCTCGATTCGTCCTCGATCCAATAGACTTCGGTCAGCGTCTCGCCGCTGGAGTAGATGAAGCTGCCGGAGCACTGTCCGCCGTCGCCGTATTCGTCGGCGATGATGCCGAGCTGGTCGCGGATCGAGTCAGTCCCGTCTCCGTCCGTGTCGACCCAGATCGCCGCGCAGATCTTGCCGAGGACGTCCCAGGTCCATTTTCCCTCGTCCACAAGGTCGAAGAAATAGGTCGTGAGTTCCTCGTCCTGTCCGAGCGTCTCCCCCTCGGGCATGATCGCGGAGGCGAGTTGGACTGCGTTCGCATCCATCATATCCATATTGAAGGGCAGGACCGGAACGGCGCGGAACACGTCAAGGAAATAGTCGCTGCCGAGAATGTACGCGCGGTCGCCGGTGAAGGACAGGCTCTCCATCCACGTCTTGAGCCAGCCCGGACTCGACCACTCAAAGAACGAATTGGGGATCGACCACACGTCCTTGAACGTCCCGTTGATCAGCTCCCTGTTCAGTTCGTACAGCATATTGACGAACATATCCGGAGCGTCGGCAGCGCCGCCCTTCACGACCAGGTCGATCTTTTCCGCCTGTTTCCCCCAGGATTCGTCCCAAAAAACGAAGTTGGTCCTGGTCCCGAGCAGGTCGTTCGCCGCTTTGTTGCGCTCGTAGACCATCTGCTCGATCAGCGGGGTCACGCCGTCCTCGACCGAATCGGGACCCTTCAGGTAAACGTCGTTTTTCGCCGATTTTTCCGCAGATTTGTTGCTGTCGCACTCGATGCGGAGGGTCCGCATGGCTTCCGAGATCATCGTGATCATCGGCGCGAGATCCTCCCACTTGTCGGTGGTGACCTCGACAGTCGTCGCCGCCTCCGTTTCGGCATCGGTCGCGGCGGGCTCGGTCGTCGCCGACGGGTCCGCCGTCGCAGTTGCGGCGTCCTTTTCACAGGACGTGAGCGCGAATACGGAAAGCAAGAAACACAGGACAAGGATCAGGGATACGATTCTCTTTTTCACGGTGATTCTCCTTTGAACGATGAAAATCATTTCGAGGAATTATATTATCATTCTTATTCTAATTCTATCAAATAGCAACGGGTTTGTCAATCGTTAATCAAAATACTTTCTTTTGCGCCGCATTTCTGTAAAAGAAGGCGGTTTTTCGCCGTGCCGGCGGGCTTTTTCACGGGGAAAGGGCGCCCTACGAAAAAAATATAAAAAAAGGGTTGCAATTTCGGTTTCGGTGTGTTATAATGCTTCTGTTCACGGTGCGGGCGGAGTATGCCCGTACGCCGGAATGATTAAGAACAGTCCTCTGCGATGCTCCGCACGAATGTTCGTATGAAGGAGGAGCCAATGAATAAGATCGAGGCTTTTGCAAGCGAGCAGCTGAAGACGGAAGTTCCCGTTTTCAACATCGGTGATACCGTCCGTATCGCCAACAAGATCAAGGAAGGTTCGAGAGAGAGAATCCAGATGTTCGAGGGCGTCGTGATCGCTCGTCGGAACGGCGGGATCTCCGAGACCTTCACCGTCCGCCGCGTCACCTACGGCTGCGGCGTGGAAAAGACCTTCCCGATCCATTCCCCCAACGTCGTCAGCGTGGAAGTGATCCGCTACGGTAAGGTCCGTCGCGCGACGCTATCCTATCTGCGCAACAGAGTCGGTAAGGCAGCCAAGGTCAAAGAGGATATCTGACCTTTGGAAAGCCGAATGCCCGCTGTCGAATGACAGCGGGCATTTTGCGTAAAAAGATTGCGGGATCAGACGCCCATATTCTCGGGCAGTTTCGCGCCGCCGAGCACGTGGAAGTGGATATGCTTCACCGACTGGCAGCCGTCCTCGCCGACGTTGGTGATCACGCGGTAACCGTTTGCAAGTCCGAGCGACGCGGCGATCTTCGGGATGGCGCAGAAGATCTTTTTGACCTCGTCGGCGTTCTCGCAGGTGATCGCGTCGGCGGACGGGATGTGCCGCTTCGGAACGACCAGCGCGTGGACAGGCGCCTGCGGGTTGATGTCGGCGAACGAGTAGACCGAGTCGTCCTCGTAGAGTTTTTTCGAGGGGATCTCGCCCCGGATGATCGCGCAGAAAATGCAGTCCATATCGGTTTCCTTTCTTGTTCCTTTTCGCGGGGTCGCCCCGCTCTACGAATAGTATAGCACGATTTTCCGACGAATGCAACAGCGGGAGGTGATTTCATGCCGTCGATCCCCGGGGAACTTTTCGACCGACCCGACCTTACGCAAAAGATCGCGCGTGACGCCGCCGCGGGGCGCCCGCTTCTGCTCTACGGCACGGGGGACGGCGCCGACAAGACGGCGGCTTGGCTCGGCTCCCTCGGCGTGTCGCCCGCCGGGGTTTTCGTCAGCCCGGAACACGCGAGGGGACAGACCTTTCGCGGCTTTCCCGTTCTGACGGTCGACGAGGCGCTTTCACGGTGGGACGATCCGCTCGTTCTGCTCTGCTTCGCGTCGAGCCGCCCCGACGTGATCGATGGGATCGAAGCGCTCGCGCGGCGGGTCGAACTGCTGATCCCCGATCTTCCCGTCGCGGGGGAGACGCTCTTCGACCTCGCGTTCGCGAAGGCGCACCGGGACGAGATCGAGGCGGCGTACGCGCTCCTCTCCGACGAACGCTCGCGGGAGGTCTATTCTTCTCTGCTTGCGTATAAACTGTCGGGGGAGCTCCCCCCGTTGCTTGCCTCGGCGGAACGCGATTACGACCCGTTTGCGCTGCTCCCGACCGAGCGTTTCAAGTTCGCGCTCGACGGGGGCGCCTACGACGGCGACACGGCGCGGGCTCTCTTGGATCGGGCTCCCGGATTACGCGAGATCGTCTGCGTCGAGCCCGACGAACGCAACTACCGCCGTCTGCTCGCCTACCGGGATCGTGAGGATCGCGCGGCGATAACCCCCCTCCGTTACGCTCTCTCGGACGCACCCGGCGCGGCTTCTCTCTTCGCGTCGGGCAACCGCAACTCGACCCTGTTCCGCTGCTCGCACGAGGCGAGACGGGAGACGGTCGACTGCAGAACGGTCGACGAACTGCTCGACGGACGGGCGGTCGATTTCATCAAACTCGACGTCGAGTGTTCGGAAGCCGCCGCTCTCCGCGGAGCGGAAAAGACGCTTTCGCGCTGCCGTCCGTCGCTTCTGGTCTCGGCGTATCACCGGAGCGAGGATCTGTTTGCACTCCCGCTGCTTCTCGCCCGGCTCTGCCCCGGCTCTCGGCTCTATTTGCGCCGCAGACGGTCGCTCCCGGCGTGGGACGTCGATCTGATCTGCGTCCCCGAACTTTGAACGAAAGGAATACCGTGATGGAACTGCTCTCCCCCGCCGGCAATTTGGAAAAGCTCCGCGCCGCGATCAATTTCGGCGCCGACGCCGTGTACCTGTCGGGTCCCGGATTCGGGCTTCGCGCGGCGTCCACCGAGTTCTCGCCCGAGGCG
>JAGCYR010000226.1 GCA_017960705.1 Clostridia bacterium
GCATACTCGATCCGCAGAACCTCGGATCTCTGATCAGCGTGGCGGAATGCACCGGGGCGCACGGCGTCCTGATCCCGAAGCGCAGAGCGGTCGGGCTGACGGCTCTTGTCGGACGGGCGAGCGCCGGCGCGATCGAGCATCTTCCGGTCGCCCGCGTGCCGAACGTCACGACGGCGATCGAGGACCTCAAACAAAAGGGTTTCTGGATCTTTGCCGCCGATATGGGCGGGACCCCCTATTATGCGAGCGACTTTTCGGGACCCGTGGCGATCGTCCTCGGCAGCGAGGGGGAGGGGATCTCCCGGCTCGTGCGCGAGAAGTGCGACTTCGTCACCTCGATCCCCCTGCACGGAAAAGTGCAATCCATGAACGTATCGACCGCCGCCGCGGTGATTCTGGCGGAGGCGGCAAGACAGAGAGACCTGAAGAAGGAGTGAGACGATGACTGACGAAACCGGCCGTCTTCCCGACGTTCCCGCGTTCGACGACGACGATCTTTTCGCGCCCTCCGCTGACGAATTGAAAGAAGTCGCGGAGCCCGCCGAAGCGGAAGAGCCCGCCGTCGAAACCGAGGCGCCCGCAGCCGAATCGGAAGAGCAGCCCGTAGCCGAAGTCCCCGCCGAGGAAGCGGAAGAGACCCCCGACGAGAGCCCGGCGCCCGCCTTCGATTGGGGCGAGCGCGATTCGCTCGACGAGGACGAACTGTTCGGACAGATCGGTCTGCCCGATCAGGGACCGTCGCCCGAGGATTCCGATCTGTTCGATAACGACGGACCCGACGCAGAACTTCCCGACGAGGGCTTTTCGGAGTCGCCCGCCGTCTCCCCGTCTCCTGCGGCGGAGGGACAGGAGGAAGCCCTCGCGACGCAGCCCGAAAAGAAAAAAGAACTCACCGACGCCGACCTTGACGTCCGCAGAAAATACGCGCTTCAGCGGATCGGGGCGGCGAGGGTCCGTTTCTGCTGTTCGATCCTCTTTACGCTTATGCTGCTGGTCCTCGAGTGCTTCCGCGTGTTCGGATTCGACGTGACCGAGCCCCTCGGCATCAGCCGGATCCCCGGCGGCGCCGCGATGCTGGATCTGCAGCTGATCCTGATGGTCACCTACTGCGCCTGGCGTTCGCTCTACGCCGGGATGACCGCCCTGATGAACAAGCGCTTCCGCGCCGAGGCGTTCCTCATTCTGGGGCTTGCCGCGGTGGTTTGGCTGGATCTTTTCGCGTTTCTTCGCGGCGGGATCGGGACCACGCTCTGCTCCCTGCCTCTCGCAGTCGCGATGACCTCGGCGACCTGGGCGGAGCTGCTCGAATGGGAGACCCGCTACCGCACGCTCGGTCTGATAATGAACCGCGGCGTGAAATACGCGGCGCTATCCTCCGACGACGAGGACGGCGAACGGCTTGTCCTCGCCCCGGTGCGCTACGTCGACAGCTACGACGAGGAGATCACCTCCTACCGCGAGGATTCGGGCTTCCAGTTCACCCTCGCCCTGTTCTCGCTCGCCGTCGCCGTGGGCGCGTTCCTTCTGGTTTATCTCCGCACCGACGCGGGGGTCGCCCGCGCTCTCTCGGTCGCGGTCTCGGTGTTGCTTCTCGTCTGTCCGTTCGCGTCGCTGCTGACGCGGCGGCTCTGGTTCGCGTCGCTCTCCCGCGCTTTCATTGACGGCGGGACCGCCGTGATCGGCGAGGACGCCGCCTTCCGCTACGCGCACGTCACCACCTTCTCCGTGGAGGACGGCGACGCCTTCTCGAACGAGGAGACCCGTATCCGGATCGTCAACGTCTTCCGCGACAGCCGGCTGGACGAGATCCTGCTTCTGCTCTCCGCCGTCTACCGCAAACTCGGCGGACCGCTCGCCCGCGTACTTGCCGAAACGACGTCGGGCGGCAACGCGGCGTACGAGTGTGAGATCACCGAGATCGTCTCCGGCGGCGTGACCGCGCGGGTCGAGGAGAAGACCCTGACGGTCGGCTCCGGCGAATATCTTGCGCAGAACGGTTATCCGCTGCCCGAGGTCGACGTCGACAAGGTGCTGAAAAACGAACGGATGTGCGTGCTCTTCGTCGCCTACGACGGGGAGGTCCGCGCCCGCTTCTACGTCGAATACGTTCTGCTCCGTTCGTTTGAAACGAGGGCGGAAAAACTGCGGAAGCTCGGCGTCACGACCGAGATCCGCACCTTCGATCCCTGCCTGACCCCCGCCTACTTCTCACGGATCAGCTACCTGCCCGACGAGGCGGTGAAGATCCGCCGGATGACGGTATCCGACGTCGATCGGGAGACCGTGCGCCGCGCCGAGACCGGGATGTTCGCGCTCGGATCGCTTGCGACCACCCTCGACGCGCTCCACGCCTTCCGCCGCTACGTCGTCGCCCGCGGATGGCTCGGCTTCTTCAAAGTCGCGCAGTTCCTTATCGGAGCGGCGATCTCGGCGTTTCTCCTGATCCGCTATCCCGGCACCCCGATCCCGGCGTGGGCGTCCGCGCTCTACGGGCTGGTTCTGATCCTGCTCTCGATCGGACACGGCGTCTCCGCGGAAAAGAGGATCGCGGAAGGAATGAAGAACGCCCGGAAACAGGAAAGGAAATGACATGGAACAAAAGGACCGTCTCGACCGCCTCCACGGCATCCTGAAATCGGTCTCCGAACCCGCGGCGTACGTCGGCGGGGAACTCTACGAAGTCAAAAAAGACAAGGCGGACGTCAAGGTCCGCTTTGCCTTCGTTTTTCCCGAGATCTACTCGATCGGAATGAGCAACCTCGGTATGCGCATCCTCTACGAGTGCCTGAACGCCGCCCCCGATATCTGGTGCGAGCGGGTGTTCGCCCCGGCGCCCGATATGGGGGAAAAGATGCAGACCTACGGCATCCCCTTGACCGCGCTGGAGAGCGGCGACCCCCTGACCGATTTCGATATCGTCGGCGTGACGCTGCAGTACGAGATGTGCTATCCGACCGCCCTGCACGTTTTCGACCTCGCCGGGATCCCGCTTTACAGCCGCGACCGGGGCGAGGAGTACCCGATCATCGTGGGCGGCGGTCCCTGCACCTATAACGCCGAGCCGGTCGCGGACTTCTTCGACGTGTTTTCGATCGGGGAGGGGGAGGACGCTCTCGTCGAACTCTCGCACCTCTACCGCGATATGAAAGAGGCGGGTAACTACACCAAAGAGGCGTTTCTGCACGCCGCGGCGAAGCTGCCCGGCTTCTACGTTCCGTCGCTCTACGCCGTCTCGTACAAGGAGGACGGCACGATCGAGCGTTTCACCCCAAAATACGACGATATCCCGATGAAGATCACGAAGCGCATCATCGGCAACCTCGACGACGCGCCCTATCCCTTGAAGCCGGTCATCCCGTACAGCGAAACGGTGCACGACCGGATCGTGCTCGAGCTCTACCGCGGGTGCATCCGCGGCTGCCGGTTCTGTCAGGCGGGGATGGTCTACCGTCCCATCCGCGAGAAGACCCCCGAAAAGCTCTGCGAACAGGCGCGCTGCCTCTACGAAAACACCGGTTACGACGAAATATCCCTGATCTCGCTTTCGACCTCCGACTACTCGAAGATCGACGAGCTGACCGACAAACTGCTCTCGTGGACCGACAAGGAAAACGTCTCGCTGTCTCTGCCGTCGCTCCGGGTCGACAGTTTCACGAAGGAACTGATGGACCGGATCTCGGGCGTGCGGCGCGGCGGGATCACCTTCGCACCCGAGGCGGGGACCCAGCGGCTGCGCGACGTCATCAACAAGAACGTGCGAGAAGAGGACCTTTTGCGCGCGGTCGGGATCGCGTATTCGGCGGGGAAGGAGTCGGTCAAGCTCTACTTTATGCAGGGGCTCCCGACCGAGACCCACGAGGACCTCGCCGGGATCGCGAAACTCGCCTCCGACGCCGTCCACGTCTTTTATCAAACCCCGAAAGAACAGCGCGGGCGCAACGTGCGCGTTACGGTCAGCGTGTCCTGCTTCGTGCCGAAGCCCTTTACCGCCTTCCAGTGGGAGGGGCAGGATCCGCTCGAGGTTTTGCAGGAAAAGCAGCTCTATCTGAAAGATCAGATCACCGACCGCAAGGTGGTCTACCACTACCACGACGCGAAGGTCTCGCGGGTCGAGGCGGTGCTTGCCAGAGGCGACCGGCGGCTCGCCCCCTCGCTCGTTCTCGCCGCCCGCGAGGGCTCGGCGTACTCGGCGTGGAGCGAACATTTCGATTACGACAAATGGATGGACTACTTCGCCCGCACCGGGGTCGATCCCGCTTTCTACGCCAACCGCACGTTCGGTCTTGACGAGGTCCTGCCGTGGGATCTGATCGACTGCGGCGTGACCAAGGACTACCTGTA
>JAGCYR010000227.1 GCA_017960705.1 Clostridia bacterium
ATCCAAGCACCGGGCTCCCGACGGGGTCCGGTGTTTCCGTTCGCCCTTGACGTATTATAACATACCCTTTCGATTGTTGTCAATTTGTTCGGCGAAAAAGTCGCATTTTTTTGCGGGAGATCCCTCTCTTCGGACGGGTCTCCCGTTCACACGCGGGAACCGTCCCGAAACTTTCAAGACAGCTGAGGAATACGCGAAATGGCTTTGTCTTTGACCATAGCGATCGTCACGTGCTCTACGATGATCGCGTCGGTCCTTTTCTTTCCGAAGGTACGGCTCTGCAAGCTTGCCGTCGATACCTATTGGATCGTCGTTCTTTCGGGCGCCGTCGTTATGCTGGCGGCTCGGCGAGTCGACCTCGGATTTCTGTGGAGTAAAATGACAGAAAGCACGTCGGTCAATCCGTTGAAGATCCTGACTCTCTTTATATCCATGACCGTCCTCTCGATCTTTCTCGACGAGGTAGGTTTCTTCCGTTATCTTGCGATCCGGGCGCTTTCGCTCGCATCGCACAGCCAGACGAAGATCTTTTCGATCCTCTACGTCACGGTCTCGCTTCTGACTGTGTTTACCTCCAACGATATCGTGGTTCTGACCTTCACGCCGTTTATCTGCTATTTTGCAAAGAACGCGAAAATCAGCCCAAAACCCTATCTTGTGGCGGAGTTCGTCGCGGCGAACACGATGAGTATGACCTTCATCATCGGGAATCCGACCAATATCTATATCGCCTCGTCGTACGACGTCAATTTCGTCGAGTACGCCTCCGTTATGATTCTACCCACGCTTGCGGGGGCCGCCGTCGCGTTCCTTGTCCTTCGGCTCCTGTTCCGGCGGGAACTCAAAACCCCGGCGGACGCTTCGCCTGAAGAAGTAAAGATCGAAAACAAGCCGTTTTTTGTGATCGGGCTTACGGTTCTGATTATCTGTACCGTCGTTCTGGCGATCGGTTCGTATATCGGCGTCGATATGTGGATCGCGGCTTTGGTTTCCGCTCTGCTGCTGTTCGTTCTGATCGCGATCGCCGCCGCCGCGACGGGGAAGCGCCCGACTGAGCTCGGTACGACCCTGAAACGCGCGCCGTGGCAGCTGATCCCGTTCGTGCTCTCTATGTTCGTAATCATCCTTGCTTTACAGGAGAACGGGGTGACCGAAAAGATCGGATTGCTTTTCGGGGAGGAGCAGACCGTCTTTCGGTACGGGGTCTCCTCGTTCCTTGCCGCGAATCTGATCAACAATATCCCGATGAGCGTTCTGTTTTGCCCGGTGATCCGTCCGCTTGCGGAAGGAGCGTCCGGCGCCGTACTCTCACGGGCGGTGTACGCGACTGTCGTGGGGTCCAACGTCGGCGCGTATCTTACTCCGATCGGCGCGCTCGCGGGGATCATGTGGATGTCGTTGCTCAAAAAGCACGAGGTCAAGTTCGGGTATCTTGATTTCATCAAGTACGGCGCGGTCGTCGCTGTCCCGACGCTGATTTCCGTCCTTTTGATCCTCGCACTCACGATTTAACGAAAGGATAGTTTAGGATTTCTTGACAGATACTATATTTTGAGGTATAATTAAAAAAAGAATCAAGATAAGGGGTGATGGTCTGTGCTGAAGATCGGTCTTGCAGGCTGGAGCGGCAGCGGCAAAGGGACGGTCTCCTCTCTTTTGTCGCAGGCCGGGATCCCGTCCTTTGACTGTGACGCGGTCTACCACGATCTGATCTCGCGGGACGGACTTTTGACGCGTGAGATCGTCAAGGCGTTCGGCGAGGGCGTGCGTTCAAAGGACGGCGGGATCGACCGCCGCGCGCTTGCCGACGTGGTGTTTCACGACAAAGACAAGCTCGCGGAGCTGAACCGGATCACGCACAAAGAGATCCTCGCGGTGCTCGCCGAATGGGAAAAACGTGCGGAGCAGCAGGGGATCACGGCGATCCTTGTCGACGCGCCGCTGCTCTTTGAATCGGGGCTCGACCGGGAATGCGATCTGACGCTGGCGGTGACCGCGCCGACCGGAGTTCGGATCGAACGGATCGTTTCCCGCGACGGAATTACCCGAAAAGAAGCCGAGGAGCGCATTTCGGCGCAGATCTCCGACGAAGAACTCTCCCGCCGCGCGGACGTGGTTATTTCAAACGGTGAAGATATTACGCATCTTGTAAACGAAGTCGGACGCATCCTCTCCATCATAAACGAAAGAAGGACGAAACAATGACAGAAACCGAAAAGACCAAGGGACAGATCCTCTCGGAATCTCTTCTCTCGAAGAAAGAAAACGTGTTTGAAAAGAATGCGGAAAAACTGGACGTCATGATGGCTTACGCCGAGGACTACAAGAGGTTCCTCGACGGAGCGAAGACCGAACGCGAAGCCGTCACCGAACTGATCCGGATGGCGAAAGCAAACGGGTTTTCGGCGTGGCAGCTCGGTGATCCAGTGAAAGCCGGCGGCGCGTACTACTTCAATAACCGCGGTAAAAACCTGTTTCTGTTACGGATCGGGGCAAACGATATCGCAAAAGACGGCGTCCGCATCATGGCGGCGCATATCGACTCCCCCCGTCTGGATCTGAAGCAGAATCCCGTCTACGAAGACTCGGGGATGTGCTTCTTCAAGACCCACTACTACGGCGGGATCAAGAAATACCAGTGGACGGCGATCCCGCTCTCTCTGCACGGCGTCGTGATCCTCGAAAACGGGGAAGAAGTTACGATCAAGGTCGGGGAGGACGAGCGTGATCCAGTCTTCTATATCAACGATCTGCTCCCGCATCTGGCGCAGGAACAGTCGGCGAAGCCGCTGGGTTCCGCGATCCCCGGCGAGAAACTCAATATCCTTGTCGGAGGCGTTCCGTTTGCCGACGAGAATGTTTCGGAGAAGATCAAGCTGAACGTTCTCTCGATCCTGAACGAGAAATACGGCATTCGAGAGGACGATTTCATCAGCGCCGAGATCTCGGCGGTTCCCGCCTTCAAGGCGCGCGACGTCGGCTTCGACCGGGCGGTCATCGGCGCCTACGGTCACGACGACCGCGTCTGCGCATATCCCATCGCCACGGCGATCTTCGGGACCGACGACCGGGATCACACGACGCTGGTGATCCTTGCCGACAAAGAGGAGACCGGGAGCGACGGAAATACCGGTATGAACTCGATCGTCCTCCGCGACGTGCTGGATTCGATCTCCGCGTCCCTTAAAGCCGATCCGATCCTCGTCCGCGCGAACTCGATGTGCCTTTCCGCCGACGTGACGGCGGCGTACGACCCGAACTTCGCCGACGTTTACGAATCCAAGAACAGTTCCATGATCTCCTGCGGGACCGCGATGTGCAAATACACCGGCGCACGCGGCAAGTCCTCGACCAACGACGCGTCCGCCGAGTTCGTCGGAACGGTGCGCCGGATCTTTGCGGAGAACGGCGTTTCCTTCCAGACCTCGGAGCTCGGCAAGGTCGACGTCGGGGGAGGCGGGACGGTCGCAAAGTTCATTTCGCAGATCAATATCGACACCGTTGATATCGGGGTCCCCGTGATCTCTATGCACGCGCCCTACGAGGTGATCTCGAAAGCCGATCTCTATTCGACCTACGAGGCGTTCTGCGCCTTCTGTAAAGCATGTCGAAGAAACTGACGCGGGCGCTCGACCGGTATCGGGAAATTGAGGCGATCTTGGCGTCGCCGGGCGTCTCTTCCGACCCCGAAACCTACGCGAACTTGACGAAAGAGTACTCCTCTTTAGCATCGATAGCGAGCAAATCCGAAGAATATTCTAAGGCAGAATCCGAGATCGGGGATTTAACTGCGCTTTTGCAAAGCGAGCGAGATCCCGACCTCAAATCGCTCTGCGAGAACGAACTTCGCGACGCCAAAGCGCGGCTGGATGCTCTTGAAAATGAACTGAACGCGCTGCTTTTGCCGAAAGATCCCGACGATGATAAAAACGTGATCGTCGAGATCCGCGCCGGAGCCGGCGGAGAAGAAGCGGCGCTGTTCGTCGCCGATCTCTTCCGGATGTAGTCGATGTACGCTGAACGGAACGGTTATTCGGTGGAATTACTCTCCGAAAACAGAACGGAGCTCGGCGGTTTCCGTCAGTTGTCCGCTCTGTTTACGGGCAACGGCGCATTTTCCAGGTTCC
>JAGCYR010000228.1 GCA_017960705.1 Clostridia bacterium
CGCATTTGTTACTTGCAACCCATAAATGGGCTCCCAAGGGCTTCCTTGCGGTGTTGTTTCTCCATAGTCTTTTTTCCTTTCGTATCTCCCTTTACTCCTTTGCGTTTTGATTGCAAATCTATCTCATTTGTGCTAAACTGTTTGTGTCTATGATTTCTTTCTTCATAGATAATCCTCCGTTTGTGGTTCTTGAGTTTGACTGGCAGGTCTTTCCCATTATACCTCAAACGGAGGATTTTTCTCACCGGTTAACCTCTTTTTAACCACGCGACTATCGCGTGGTTTTCGGATACAATAAAGAAACCCGCTCGCGAACGCGAGCGGGTTTCAGGATTAGATGCGTTGCACAATGCAGGGAATGCGTACAGAGCGAAAGACTTTATCGGATCATCGTAGATTCCATTCGTTTTTCGGTCTGCGCCGTAGGGATTACCCGGCGCGAGCTTGCGGGCGTTTGGGGGTTCCCGTATCCGCGCGTCACTCCGTCCGGAGGGCGACGACGGGATCTTTCTTCGACGCCATACGGGCGGGGATGAGACCGGCGAGGAGGGTCAGCCCCATACTGATCAGGACCAGCGCGATCCCGCCGCCGACAGGCAGCACCGCGGCGATGTTGGAAATGCCCGAGAGCGCCCGAAGGATCAGGTTGATCGGGATGCAGAAGAGCAGCGTGACGATAATGCCGATCAATCCGGCGGCAAAGCCGATGATCAGCGTCTCCGCGTTGAAGACTCTCGAAACGTCGCGTTTGGAGGCGCCGATCGCGCGGAGGATACCGATCTCCTTCGTCCGTTCGAGCACCGAGATATAGGTGATGATGCCGATCATGATCGACGAGACGACGAGCGAGACCGAAACGAAGGCGACGAGGACGTAGGTCACGGCGTTCAGGATCAGGGTGACCGAGGTCATCAGCAGAGCCATGATGTCGGTGTAGGTGATCTTCTTATCGTCCTCCGCGCTCTCGTTGTAGCGGTCGATGACGGCGGTCACTTTATCCTTCTCCTCGAAGGTGGTGACGTAGATGCTGATGCTCGAGGGGTTATCCTCGTCGTAGACGTAGAGCTTCGCGAGGGTTTCCTCGTAGGAGGTGCCGGCGCTTCCGTCGGGGACGAAATACTGGTACGCCGTCGCCTTTTTGGTTTCGTTGAACGAAGCGACGATCGAGTCGAGCACGGCGGCGCAGCGGGCGTCCTTGGTCGCCTCGTCGACGGTCGGATCCGATTCGATCGAAGCCTTCGCCTGATCGTATGCGAGCCGTCCGACGACCCCGTCGAGCTCGTCGTCGGAGAGCCCCGCCGCCCACGCGGTCAGCGCGTCCTCGGAGAGTTCGGTGGACGCGAGGTAGATCCCGACGACGTAATTCTCCTTTTCCGTCCGGTCGGTAAGGGTCGCCGTGATGGCGTTCACGCCCGCCGTGATCTCGGCGTCGGAGGGATTGTTGCGGTAGGATTCGTAGAGCGCCTCGCCCCTCTCCTCGATCTCTTGCGCGACCTTGATCGCGAGCAGGGTCTTGACCGTGGCGACGAGCTCCGCGTCGTTATCGAAATACGAGATATACGCGGAATATTCGGGATAGTACGCGTCGACCCACGCGACGATCTCGGAACGGGTCGAGCCGATGGTCTCCATCGCGGCGTTCACCGTTTCGAGGATCCGAAGATTCTGGTGCTTGAGCGTATTGGTCGCGGGATCGTAGTGGGTGGTCAGCATGGTTTCGAGCAGTTCCGCCTTCGCCCGCGGGGAAAGAGACGCGACGTATTCGGTCAGCCGCGCCGCCCGCTCCGCCGTGGTCTTGGGCAGGGTGTCGGGATCGACCACGAACGGCAGCCCGGTCAGGACGTCGGTGTCGGGGTCCGCGAGCTGTTCCTTCACGATCTCGCTCTCGCGGGTCGACTCGATCAGGTATTTGGTCAGAGCAGAGGTGTAGAGCAGCGTTCCGTTCGCGGAGGTGGAAGTGGCGTCGGGATTCTTGCGCAGGATACCGCAGACCCGGAGCTCGATCGACATTTCGTCGTTTGAGAGCATGGTCTCGAGCACCGCCTGCTGATTCGAAACGTTCTGCCACTTCCCGCCGATCTTCTGATACAGGCGGGCGGGCGCGACGGTGCGGAAAGTGCGCCCGAGGATCTCGGTGTAGGACCACTTTTCGGTTTCGGGCTGAGTGATCTTGCTCCCGGTGAACGCCGCGATCATCATCTGCCGCATATCATCCTCGCTCTTTAAACCGAGGGCGTAGAGCGTCAGGTCGTTGACCTCGTCGTGATCGTTCAAAACGAGCAGGACGTCGCCCGCCCCCGTCGGCCATTCCCCGGCGAGCAGGTCGTACTGCTCCCTGACGAGATCCGCGACCAGTTCCCCGTCCTTGCCGCCGAGCACCTCGCTCCACACGCTGTAGGATGAGAAACTGGACGAGAAGGACTAGCCCGACGTCGCCGTCGCGTCGGTCGCGGTCCCGCTGACGCTTGACATCAGGGCGTAGACATCCGACGAGATATACTCTCCGGTCGCGGGATCGCGCGTATAGACGGTCAAAGGAATGTCGTAGCCGTATTGGACCGTCGCGTCCACGCCGTCGAGGGCGCCGCCGTCGATATACGCCTTGAACGCCGCGAGGTCGTTCTCGCTCTTGTCGGGCGCGAGCAGGGTGTTGATCAGGTTATAGAAGACGGGGCTGCTGTAGACGTTCCCGTCGTCTGTCGGGTGATCCCTTCCGCTGTCCCGCTGTTCCCCGAGGGAGGAGATCATCGAGACGAGGTCGGTCTCCTCGCGGTTGATGGTGATCGGATAGGACGAGAGCGCGTCCTCCTGAATGTGCCGGATATAGAGGTTGATGCCGTTCGAGAGCGCGAGGATCAGGGCGATGCCGATGATGCCGATGCTCCCGGCGAAGCTGGTCAGAAACGTGCGCCCCTTCTTGGTCATCAGGTTGTTCAGCGAGAGCGAAAGCGCGGTCAGAAGCGACATCGAG
>JAGCYR010000229.1 GCA_017960705.1 Clostridia bacterium
CGAGCACCGGATCCGGGTTTGGGAGCCCTCGGACGAGGAAACCTACGGCTACCGCAATATCGCCCTGAATCCCCACGACAGGCACGGGGTGGACAAGTACTACCCCCACGCGAAGGCGAACTTCGTGACGCGGGAGGACCCCTGCTTCTTCGAGCGCAACGCCATCGACGGGGTCATCCACAACGAGGGACACGGCAACTACCCGTACCATTCGTGGGCGGGGGGCGCTCGCGAGGACCTCGAATACACGATCGACTTCGGGGCTGACGTCGAGATCGACAAGCTGGTCTTCTTCCTCCGCGCCGATTTTCCGCACGATACCTGGTGGAAGTCGGTCGAGGTCACCTTCTCCGACGGCACTTCCCTGACCGCCGAGTTCGAGGGGAAAGCCGAGGGACAGGAGATCGTCTTCCCGAAGGTCGTGACGAGAACGGTTTTCCTCCACCATTTCAAACAGGTATCCACCCCGCTCTCGTGGGCGGCGCTGACCCAGATCCAAGTTTACGGAACGTATATCAAAAAGGAGATAAAACAAATGGAAGTTCGTCAAGCATCCAACGCGAAGGACGTCAAGCACTACGACACCGAACGGTTAAGAGAGGAGTTCCACATCGCCAACCTGTTCACCAAGGACAATATCCGGATGGTCTACAGCCACATCGACCGCATCATCACGGCGGGGCTGATGCCGGTGTTCCAGACCCTCAAGCTGGTCGGCGGCAAGGAGCTGGCGTCGGAGTATTTCCTTGAACGGCGCGAGATGGGCTGCATCAATATCGGCGGCAAAGGGATCATCACGGTCGACGGCGTCGAGTACGAGATGAACCCCCGCGACGGCATCTATATCGGGCGCGGCAACAAGGAGATCACCTTCAAGAGCTGCGATCCGAACGCCCCGGCGAAGTTCTACGTTTCCTCCTGCCCCGCGCACACCACCTATCCGATCCGGAAGATCGACATCACCAAGGCGAAGAAGGTCCCCTGCGGATCGGTCGAAGAGTGCAACAAGCGGGTCATCAACCAGTACATCCACCCCGAGGTCATGCAGTCCTGCCAGCTCGCGATGGGTCTTACCCAGCTGGAGCCCGGCTCGAACTGGAACACTATGCCCTGCCACACCCACGACCGTCGGATGGAAGTCTACCTTTATCTTGATATGGGTGAGAACGACGTGGTCTTCCACATGATGGGCGAGCCCACGGAAACGCGGCACATCGTCATGCACAACGAAGAGGCGGTCATCAGCCCGTCCTGGTCGATCCACTCCGGCGTCGGCACCCGCGCCTACTCCTTCATCTGGGCGATGTGCGGCGAGAACCAGGAGTTTACCGATATGGACTTCATCGAGACGAGAGATCTGCTCTGATATCTGAAAGGAGATTCAAAAATGAGTGAGAATATGTTCAGTCTGAAAGGCAAAGTCGCCCTGATCACCGGCGCGTCCTACGGGATCGGCTACGCCATCGCGAAAGCCTACGCGGCGGCGGGCGCCACCATCGTCTTCAACGATATCAAGCAGGAACTCGTCGACAAGGGGCTCGCCGCCTACGAAGCCGACGGGATCGAAGCGCACGGCTACGTCTGCGACGTGACCGACGAGGACGCGGTGAACGCCTTCGTCGCGCAGGTCGAAAAAGAGATCGGCGTGATCGATATCCTGGTCAACAACGCCGGGATCATCAAGCGGATCCCGATGTGCGAGATGACCGCCGCCGATTTCCGCAAGGTGATCGACGTCGACCTGAACGCCCCGTTCATCGTCTCGAAAGCCGTCATCCCCTCGATGGTGAAGAAGGGTCACGGCAAGATCATCAACATCTGCTCGATGATGAGCGAACTTGGCCGCGAGACCGTCTCGGCGTACGCCGCGGCGAAGGGCGGGCTCAAAATGCTGACCCGGAACATCTGCTCCGAGTTCGGCGGAGCGAACATCCAGTGCAACGGCATCGGTCCCGGCTACATCGCGACCCCGCAGACCGCTCCCCTGCGCGAACGTCAGCCCGACGGATCGCGCCATCCCTTCGACGCCTTCATCGTCGCGAAGACCCCGGCGGCGCGCTGGGGCACGCCCGAGGATCTGATGGGTCCCGCGGTGTTCCTCGCCTCCGACGCCTCGAACTTCGTGAACGGTCACATCCTCTACGTCGACGGCGGTATCCTCGCCTACATCGGCAAACAGCCGTAAGAGGTGCGTAGATGAAGAACGTTGAAACGCTGCTCCGCGAGAACCGCGCGTGGGCGGAGGAGACCTTTCAAAAGATCGATACCAAGTTCTCCGCCGTGACGCTCCGCTCGCGGGACAACCTTCGCTACGGCGTGAATGAGAACGGTCGGCATATCGATATGACCGAGCGCCGCCGTCCCTGGTGGACCAACGGGTTCTGGGGCGGGCTGAACTGGCTGCTCTACGCCTACACCAAAAACGAGGAGTACAAAAAGACGGCGAAACGCAGCGAGGAACTCCTGCGTCCCGTCGCCGACGATTACGGACGGCTGGATCACGACGTCGGGTTCGTGTGGCACCTCACCTTCGGCGCCGACTATCTGCTGACGGGCGACGAGGCGGCGAAGAACCTCGACCTCTACATGGCGGCGTCGCTGGCGTCGCGCTTTGTCCTCGCCACCAAGGTCCCCGGCGGATTCATCCGCGCGTGGAACGGCAAACGCGGCACGGAGTGGGACAACTACAGCCGCTCGATCATCGACTGTCTGATGAACCTTCCCCTGCTCTACTGGGCGTCCGACGTCACCGACGACGACCGTTTCGCCAGATTCGCGAAAGCCCACGCCGACGTCTCTCTCCGCGACCATCTGCGCGCGGACGGGTCGGTCAACCACATCGTCGATCACGACCGCGAGACGGGAGAACTGACCGACACCAAAGCCGGACAGGGCTACGCCGTCGGCTCGTCGTGGTCGCGCGGCTGCTCGTGGGCGGTCTACGGCTTCGTCCTTTCCTATCAGCATACGAAAGACGAACGCTACCTCGAGGGGGCGAAACGCGCCGCCGACTACTTCGTTGAGAACGTCAAGTCGGATTGGCTGCCCCGCGTCGATTTCCGCGCCCCCGCGGAACCGGTCCTCTACGATTCGACCGCAGGCGCGTGCGCGGCGTGCGGGCTGATCGAGCTCGCAAAGATCCTGCCCGAAAACGAGGGCGGCAAGTACCTGGAAGCCGCGATCAACCTGCTCCGCGCGATGGGCGAGAAGTTCTGCGACTTCGATCCCGCAAACGACCATATGCTCGACTACGGCACCGAACGCTACCCGGCGGACTATACCCCCGAGGGAATGAAGAAAGCAGGCGTGCATATGTCGATCATCTACGGCGATTTCTTCTATACCGAGGCGGTCCTGAAACTGCTCGGCGCGACCTTCACCCCCTGGTAAACGCTCACTCCAAAACCGCCGCGGACGAGCGTCCGCGGCGGTTTTTCGGAAAAACCCCTATCTGACACGGTATCAATAAGGAGAAACGAAATGGAAACGAACAACAAAGCCGAGGTCCTCTCGATCGAGCATCTGACCAAAACCTACGGCGAAAAGAAAGCCGTCGACGATCTCTCGCTCTCGATCAAGGCGGGCGAGATCTACGGCTTCATCGGGCACAACGGCGCGGGCAAGACCACGACCCTGAAAAGCGTGGTCGGCATCCTCGTATTCGACGCGGGCGAGATCGCGATCAACGGGATCCCCCTGAAAAAAGATCCCATCGCAGTCAAGCGCGAGATCGCCTACATCCCCGACAACCCCGAGCTCTACCCCTATATGACCGGGATCAAGTATCTGAACTTCATCGCCGACGTCTTCCGCGTTCCCGCCGACGTCCGGGAGGAGCGCATCAAGAAGTACGCCGACGCGTTCGAGCTGACCGCGGACCTCGCGCAGCCGATCGCGTCCTACTCGCACGGTATGAAGCAGAAGCTCGCCGTCATTTCGGCGTGGATCCACGAGCCCAAACTGATCATAATGGACGAGCCCTTCGTCGGGCTGGACCCCAAGGCGGCGCACACCCTGAAAGAAATGATGCGCGAGCTCTGCGACAAGGGCGGCGCGATCTTCTTCTCCACCCACGTTCTGGAGGTCGCGGAGAAGCTCTGCGACAAGGTCGCCATCATCAAGGGCGGCAAGCTGATCCGCTCGGGCACGATGGAGGAGGTCAAGGGCGACGAGTCGCTCGAATCGGTGTTTCTCGAACTCGAAGAGGACGCGTAAGGGGGCTCCGAAATGCTGAAGATCCTTCTGAAAAAACAAATGGCGGAGGCGTTCCGCGGATTCTTCTACGACGCGAAGAAGAACAAGGCGCGCTCGCATAACGCGACGGCGATCTTCATTCTTCTCTACGCCTTTCTGATGATCGTTCTGGTCGGCGGGGGCTTAGCCGTCTTAGGCGTGGAGCTTGCGCCGGCGATGGCGAGCGTGGATCTGCTCTGGTTCTACGACGCCCTGTTCGCCATGATCGCCCTCGGGCTCGGCGTGTTCGGCAGCGTGTTCAACACCTTCGCGGGGCTCTATCAGGGCAAGGACAACGACCTTCTGCTCTCGCTCCCGATCCCGGTGCGCTACATCCTGTTCTCCCGGCTGATCGGCGTATACCTGATGGGGCTGATGTTCTCCGGGGTGGTGCTGCTCCCGACGTGGATCGTGCGGCTGATCTTCGCGCCGTTTACGGTGGCTGCCCTCTTCGGCGGGCTGATCCAGATCGTTCTGATCTCGATCCTGGTCTTCGTCCTCACGTGTCTTCTCGGCTGGGTGGTCGCGAAGATCGCGTCGAAACTGAAGAACAGGAGCATTCTGTCGGTCCTGATCGCGCTCCCTCTGCTCGCTCTCTACTTCTTATTCTACTTCAAGGGGACCGACTCGCTGACGGCGATCATCCATAATCCCGAGACGGTCGACGGCGCCGCGATCAAGGGCAAGGCGTATCCCCTCTACCTGATCGGGCAGGTCGGCGAGGGACGGGTTGTCCCCTGCCTGATCGTTGCCGCCGTGATCCTTGCCGCCGCGTTTCTGACCTTCCTCGTCCTTGACCGGACGTTTATCAAGATCGCGACCACGCCCGCCTCCGAGAGCAAAAAGCGCTACAAGGAAACCGCCGCGAAGATGCGCCCGCTCCATCTGACGGCTCTCTTGCGCGAGGTAAGACGGTTTACTTCGAACGCCGGCTATATGCTGAATCTCGGATTGGGGGCGGTCTTCGCCCCCGTGCTCGGCATCCTCGCAGTCGTCAAGGGTCCCGCGTTCGCCGCGAGGATGATCGACGCGGGGCTGCCCGCCGGCAGTATCGGGATGGGGCTGGCGGGTCTCTTCTGCATCGCCGCGGCGATGAACTGCATCGCGGCGCCGTCGGTTTCGCTCGAAGGGAGCGGGATCGACCTGATCCGTTCGCTGCCCATCCCGACCAAGACCGTTCTGCTCGCCAAGGCGGAGAATCATATTCTCTTCACCGTTCCGCCCGTGCTGATCGGCTCGATCATCGGGGTGATCGGGATGCGGGAGTATATTTCGGTCGCATCCGCTATCTTCGTCTTCGTGCTTCCGCTGGTCTTCTGCTGCTTCACCGCGTTCTACGATCTGACGCTGAATCTCCTGATGCCCAATATCCATTGGACGACCGAGATGACCGTCATCAAGCAGAGCGCCGTGATCCTGGTCGCGATCCTGTCCGCTCCGGCGATCGGGATGCTCCTGACGGGCGGCGGCTTCGCCCTCTCCCTGATCCTTCCCGCCGTCCTCGTCGGGCTGATCCTCACGGCTCCCTTGATCCTCGCGACGGTCGGGCTGTATTTCGCCGTCACGATCTGGGGCGTGCGGGTGTTCGACGAGCTCACCTGAACCAACCGAAAAAATCCGGGATCACCCGAACGGGAGATCCCGGATTTTTGTTAAGAGAACAGCGCGGGGTCGACCGAGAGGGCGCCGCCCTCCCCCGTGACCAGCCCGATCCCGAGACGGGACGCGAGCGCAAAGAGCTTGTACTTGTCGACCGCGGCGAGGTCGGGATGCGAACGGACGAAGGACACCGCGTCGGTCGTGAAGGTCGAGGTGGTGACGAAAAGCCCGTGATCGGCCTTCTCCGCCGCCATCACGCCGTAGAACTCGCGGAGCTCCTTCAGCGTGACCTGCCCCGACGAGCGGGTCTTCGCCTGCAGGAGCACGACGTCCCCGAGCCCGAGTTCGTCCACGGTCTGCAGGATCACGTCGACCCCTTTGTCGTCCGAACCGTCGACGACGTATCTGCCGCAGACGGTCAGCCCGTGCGAACGGTAGTACGCCTCGAACAGCCGTGCGACGAACTCGGTGAAGAACGCGCCGCCCGCGCGGTTGATCTGCTCCGCGAAGCGGTTCTCGTTCATCACGAGCCGCGAGGTCCCTCTCGCACGGTCGGATTCGGTCTTGCGCGCGGCTCTCGGCTCGGTCTTCGCGGGTCTTGCGATCCGCTTTGCCGATACCTGCGGGGTCGCGGGCTTCGACGCCTTGGCGGGTTCCTTCTTCTCCTGTGTCTTCTCCGCCTTTTCGGGGGAAGGCGCCGGGGCTTCGGTCTTTTCGCCCTCCTTTGCTTCGGGCGCCTTGCGGTAGCCGACGTTCTTATCGAAGAGGACGATCCCGCTCTATTTCTGCTCCATCAGGCACTGGATCACGAGTCCGCGGACTCCGTTGACCTGTTCTCCCGTCACTCCGAAATGCGCCACGGCAAGCTCGACCAGCGTTTCTTCCTTCTCCGGCGCGTCCTCTTTCAGGACGGTGGAAAGGAACTCTTTCATCTGCTTCGCCTTGGGCATTCTGACGGCGGAACGCTCCTCCCGTTTCTTGCCCTCCGCCTTCTTTTCGGCTTCGGGGGCGGGGGTTTTTGCGTTTCGGGCGGTTTCGTCGTTCTTTTCGGTCGCGGGCTCGGAGATCGCCGCCTCCTGCGGGGTCTCCTTCCCGGGGGTCGTCCGGGGGCTCTCGGAAGGGGTCGCGGCGCTTGCCTGCTCCTCCCCGCCCCGATCGGTTTCGTCTCCCGTTTGCCGGGCGGTCTCCCGCTTTGCGAGAGCCAGTTCTCCCGACGCCTGCATCTGCGATACGATCCGACGGATACTGTCCTTCAAACGCTGCGTTTCCTTTTGGTCAGCGTCGTTTTCCGCGAGTTTCCCGTAACACGCCTGCCGGAGTCCGCGCTCGGTCCAATCGCTCTTCCCGTCCGTGAGTTCGAGTAAAGCCGCCCGGATCCGCTGCGCTCTGCCGGTTTCTTTCGGCATAAAGATACCTCCTTATTCATTTTTTGGGAAATCTGCCCGTCCATTGTAGCACGGAACCCCGAAATTGTCAAGCCGACCGACCCCTGGGCGCAAAATCCGCGAAAGGGGCTTGTCAAGCGGAGAATTTTGTAGTATAATAGAAAATCTAAAAGGAAACTCGGACGAAAACGCCGGGAAACCGTACTTTCACCGTCATTTCGATAGTGGATCTCCCCCCGGGGAAGGGATCCGGACAAGGAGTGTTTATGTTCTCTGAAACCGCGAAACGAAGATCCCTCGGGTTTGCCGTCCTTCTTGCAGCGATCCTGATCCTCGCTCTGCTGATCCCCGCTCTCCGCGTATCGGCGGGCGAGCCGGAAACCGAGATCGAGAATCTCTCGTTCCAGACGGTCAAGACCGATAACGTCGAGTCGGGCGAGACCGATCTCCGCTTCCTCTTCACGGTGGGATCCCTCGACTATACCCGCGTGGGATTCGTATTCTCCAAGACCAACGCGAACCCGACGGAGGGCGGGGACGGCTGCACCGTACGCGCTACCAACGTCGTGTATTCCACCGTCATCGCGGACGGGGAGACCGTCGCGGCGCCGAACGGGCGCTACTGGGCGGCGATCAAGATCACCGGGATCGAGAACGGGTATTTCGATACGCCGATCTACGTAAACGCTTTCGTTGAGGACGGCGAGGGCGTCCGCTACGCGACGGCGACCCGCATCACGGTCTGCGAGGCGTTCGGGAACGAGAGCAACGCCGCCGCGTTCGTCCCGATCCTTCGGTTCGCGGTATTCAGCGACGCACATTACGGCGAATCGGTCAACGCGCAGGATCAGAAACTTCACGATCTGATCGAGGGCGCCTACGATTACAGCGACAACCACGCGAAATACCAGACGCTTGACGGCGTGTTCGCCGTCGGGGATATCGCAGACAGAGGAACGCTGACCGAACTCAACCGCTTCTTCACCGATTTCTACACGTATATCAGACCCGGGACCGCGGCGCAGGCTGTTCTCGGCAACCACGAATTCTATTCCGAGCCGGCGAACACCGTTTCCCGGTATCTGACCGCATCCGGGTATGACAGCGCTGATCGGCACATCACGATTTCA
>JAGCYR010000230.1 GCA_017960705.1 Clostridia bacterium
CTTCCCCACTGCTTTTCGGTATAGCCCTTGACGAGCTTGACGTAGATATCCTCGCCGACAAGCGCCAGCGCCTGTTCCTCAAGGTTCCGCGGTTCGCGTCCGACGTAGGGCGCCCGCGCCTCGGCGATCTTCTTCTGCGCCTCGGTGGGGGTCGTCACACCCCAGAGGGCGTGGAAGGTGTTCAGATTGAAGGGGAGATGGCAGAGCTCGTCCCCGTAGCGGGCGAGCGGGGCGTTGGTGAAGCGGTTGAAGGTCGCGAAACGCGAAACGTAGTCCCAGACCGCGCGGTCGGAGGTGTGAAAGACGTGCGCGCCGTAGCGGTGCACCTCGATCCCCTCGACCTTCTCGGTATAGATATTCCCGGCGATATGGGGGCGGCGGTCGATCACGAGGCAGGACCTGCCCGCGTCGGTCGCCTCGCGTGCGAAAACGGCGCCGAAGACGCCCGCGCCGACGATCAGAAAGTCATAGTGCCGTTTCATTTCCGTCATCTCCTTTTTCTCCGTCGGTCCCGGGGTCTTTCTCCTTCGCGGGACCGTTCGCCGAGAGCCAATCGGCGGCGAGCCGGTTCGCCTCGTCCCTCACCCATTCGGGGGAAAGGACGCGGATGCGGTCGCCGAAGCCGACCGCCCACGAAAGAAACACCGGCGAGACCTCGACGCGCACCGAGACCCGGAAGGTGTCGGCGCCCTCTCCGTCCGAGAGAAAGGGGCAGTTCTCGCCGAAGCGATCGATCACGACGCCGGCAAGATCCTTCTGCACCGAGAGCAGGACGGTCGCCTCTTTGCCGTGGTACATCCCGAAGAGCGTGGATTCGTATTTGCCGGGGTCGGCTATGATCTTCTCCCACGCGTCTCTTCCCTCACGCGGCGCGTCCTCCTCGCGGACCGAGCCGATCTTGTCGACGCGGAAATGCCGGAGATCGGAGGCGTCGCGGTCGTAGGCGAGCAGGTAGTAATAGTCGCTGTCGCGGGAGAGCAGACAGGGGCTGACGAAATAGCGTTTTCCGTCGCGGCGGGGACGCCTCGTGTGATCGGGCATCCACTCGTAGTAGAGGAACGAAACGCACCGGTCGCCCGAGATCGCGGCGTGGAGCGCGTCGACCGTGCGGAGCAACTCGCGGTTCTCCTTCGGCACCCGTCCCGAAACGTAGACCTCCCGTTTGAGGCGGCGTTCCTCGTAGACCGAGGTCTCGCCCGTCAGTTTGGAGATCAGCCGGCGGCTCTTGTCGAGCGGGATGAAGCGCGAGGACTGCACCGCGTCGATCAGCAGTTTGAGTTCCGCCGTCTCGAAGCGCCGTCCGCCGAGGAAGCACCCGCCTCCCCGCCCGCGGTTAATAATCACGTCCTCCCCGTCGTCGATAAGCGCCGCGAGGTCGTCCATCACTGTCTTGCGGTCGCAGGAAAAGCCGGCGGATTCCAGATGGGCGCGGATGCGGTCGACGGTCACGGGATGTTCCTCGTCGCTCTCGCGCGAAAGGAAGCGGAGGACCTCGAGGATCCGTCGTTTCTGATTCGCTTTTTTCGGCATTTCGGGGGGCTCCTCCTCTCGTCGTCGGGTGTGCGTATGCTTATTTATTCTATTATAACAAATCCGCGCGAAAAAGTAAACCTCTTTTCCCCGATTCGCTCTTGACATTTTCTTTTTTTATGGTATAGTGGAAATAGATCGAAAAAGGAGGTGCGGTATGCGCGACGGTCCACGCGTGCGGTTCGGCAAAAAGGCGAGAACGGCGCTATCGGTTCTCGGCTGCCTCCCGCTCCCTTTTTTCCTGACGCTGCTCGGTCCGCTCGAGGCGTTTTCCTCGAACCGTGAGGAGCTCGGCTTCGCGGCGGGCGACTTCATGCCCCTCTGTATTCTGTTCGGGGGGCTGGCGGCGGCTCTGCTCTTCCTCCTGCTTTTCTTCCTCCCGGACGGGGGTTTCCGGGTGGTTTTCCCCGTGATCCTCGCTCTGTCGCTCTCGGCCGTGCTCCTTCCCTTCGTCAACCGGCTCTCGGGACTGCCGGGCGACCGGCTCTCGGAGGCGTCGGCGTTCCAGACCGTGTGCGGGTTGGTCCTGCCGATCGTTCTGATCGCCGGGGCCGTCTGCGCGTTCCTGTTCGTACGGCGCACCGAGCTTCTTGCGACCGTCTCGTTCTTCGTTCTGATCCCGCTTCTGGTCTCGGGGCTTGTGTCGTTTCTTTCGATCCCGCTCTCGGATCCCGCCGTCTTTTCCCGTTCGTCGGACGAGCTGAGAAAGAGCGGCACGGTCACGACCGAGGGGATCTCGGACCTCGGGGAGGAGGCGTACGTCCTCTATTTCTGCATCGACCGGCTGGACGAAGAGTTCTGCCGCGCAGCGGAAGCGCTTGAACCGACGGTGTTCGCTTCTCTCGACGGATTCACGCGCTATACCGATCACGTCACGCTCTACTCCAACACCTACCCCGCCGTTTGCTATATGCTGACGGGGCATCAAGCCGATTTTTCCGCCGTGCGCTCGGTCAACTTCCGGGAGGGCTATTCGTCCCCGCGGCTGCTCGGCGCGCTGAAGGACGCCGGGTATTCGACCGGGATCTACGCCGACGGGTACTACTGCTTCGGAACCGTCCGGAATATCGCCGACTACGCCGACAACCTGCTCGCGGACGGACGGTACGAGGTCGCGGGAAAAGCCGAACTGTCGCTTGAAATGCTCGCCGTTTCGCTCTTCCGCTCCTCCCCGTCGGTTTTGTCCCCTCTCTTCTCCGACCTCTCGACCGATCTTCTGACCTCGCATCTTTCGTTCGTCTCGGAGGACCTTTCCGCGATCGCGTTCGACAGCGGGAACCGCGCCGTCAGAGACGAGCTTGCCCGCCGCGGATTCGGTACGGTCGGGGGCAAACGTTTCGCCTACGTCCATATCGAGGGGATGCACGGTATCCTTACCGCCGACGAAGATCCCCAAGAGACCCTCGCCAGGCTGAAAGAATGTTTCGAGATGGTCAACGCCTACCTCGACGCGCTCCGCGAGGCGGGGCTGTACCGAAACGCGACGATCGTCGTCACCGGCGACCATCCCAGCCCGGTCAGCGACTGGCGCTCGGTCGAAGAGCCCCGCGTGACCGCCCTGTTCGTCAAGCGGCGCGGGGACGCGGGAACGCCGCTGAAAACCTCGTCCGCACAGGTGTATCAGGGGCAGATCGCCTCCGAGATCCTCGATTCGGAGGGGATCGCGCTGAACGAGTCCGATCCCCCGCCCCTGTCAAGCACGCCGGAGGGCGCGACGGTCGAGCGGATCCATCACTTTATCGTCCGCACGTCGGAGGGATTCCGGCTCGAGACCTACCGGATCACGGGACCCGCCCGCGACTTTGCGAACTGGGAGCAGCTCGCCCCCGTATCCTACAAGAAAGACCCCTACCAATAACCGGACCGAAAGAAAAGGAATGGCAAACACAATGAAAAAACTGATCC